>CAVBMN010000059.1:0-15510 GCA_963596515.1 bacterium | reverse complement strand
GCTACGGCACACAGTCCAGAAAGACGTTGACATCCTCAATCTCCAAGATGGACGGGGCCAAGCTGACCGACATCCCGGCCTCGACAGTCGGAGACGCTCTCAAGGGTAAGATTCCAGGGCTAAGGGTGTCCACCAGCAACGCTCTGTCCGGAGAGACTCCGAGATTTATGATCAGGGGCGGTTCGTCCATCACGATGTCCAATGACCCGATCTACATCGTTGACGGTGCCCTCCGCGAGGATATGAACGGCATCAACACCAACGACATCGAGTCCATCGAGGTGCTGAAGGACGCGGCCTCGGCAGGTATCTACGGAGCGAGAGCCTCGAACGGTGTGATACTCGTGACCACGAAAAAAGGTTCGGCAGGAAAAGGAATCCAGTTGACAGTGGACACACAGGTCGGTTTCCAAAACCCTTCGACCAAATGGAACATCCTTAATTCCAGAGACTATCTGAATTACATCAGGCCAGCGATCGCGGAGGCTTTGGCCAACGACAAGGAACATCCGGCCAAGACGTTGCTCTCCGGACCGAACGCCTACGGAACCGGCAACACCAGCAGCAAGTCCATTTACTCGACAAGGTATCTGGACTGGGGCGGAACCGTGCCAGACGGATATTCCTGGATGGCGGATCCGGTCGATCCTACCAAAGTCATCATATTCCAGAACAATGACTGGCAGAGCCAATGGTTCTCCACCGCCCTTTGGCACAAGGAATATGTCGGCGTGAACGGTTCTTCCGACAGAGTAAGGTATTCTGCGTCGGCAAGTTATATGGGAGACGACGGCATCGTGTCCTCCAGCGATTACAATGTGTTCACAATGCACGGAAACACCAGTTTCAAGATCACAGACAGGCTTGAGGCGGGAGCGACATTCGATATGTCAAGGCAAAGGAAGCATATTCCTGTGGACAATTACTACCAGTGTATAGGCCGTGGTCTCATCGCCGCGCCGACCGCGATGGAAAAAAATCTGGACGGGGAATGGAACCAGCTGGTTTCCACCAACAAGAATGCCCACAGCCCGGCTTGGTACGAGAGGTTCTACAAGAGACAGAACTCCACTTCCAGACAGTCCGGAGCGTTCAACCTCAAATGGACCCTTTTTGACGGTCTTGTGTTCAACGCCCTGTACAACAGGTTCGAGCAGCATTACGAAGGCAGCTACTACACCTACGGTGAGCGTGACGGTGTCATCAACAGCGTCACTTCAAGCCGTCCGATGACCCAGACCAGAACCTCTACCACAAGGGACACATTCACGGCGCACTTCGCCTTCAACAGAACATTCAGGAATAACCATCACCTTAGTTCCACTGTCGGCTATGAATATATGAGGCAGGCCTACTCCTATCTTCAGGCGAAGTCCTCCGGCTCTGTGTCCGATGACGTTCCTGTACTTCAGTCCGGAACCAACTTCGAGGCCACGAACAGGGACGAGCATCAGGCGATGATGTCCGGTTTCGCACGTGTCGGCTACGACTTCAAGCAGAGATACATCGTCTCCGGTTCGATAAGGGCCGACGGCTCGTCCAAATTCGCGAGCGGACACCGCTGGGGCTTCTTCCCTGCCGCTTCCGCGGCCTGGCTGGTCTCCGAAGAGCCGTTCTGGGACAATCTCAAGCAGACTGTGAACACATTCAAACTCAGGGCATCCTACGGCCAGACCGGAAACAACGGCATCGGACTGTACGACACCTACGGGGCGTTCACATCCGGCAGCTACGGTCAGTTGCCAACAATGACACCGTCCAAGATGCAGAACTCCTCAATGAAATGGGAGACCACCACACAGCTTGATGCCGGCCTTGACCTGTCATTCCTCAACGACAGGGTCAGGTTCATCTTCGACTATTATAATAAGGTGACATCCGATATGCTGTTCAGCATCACCCTACCGGACACCAGCCCGTACAGCAGCGTGATGGCGAATGTCGGAAGCGCGCGGTTCTACGGATTCGAGGTCGAGCTGCACTCCGAGAACATCAGCACAAGGAACTTCTCCTGGAGCACCGACTTCACCTACGCGTTCTCCAAAAACAAGGTTCTGTCCCTTCCTGACGAATATATGTACGATGTCGTTGACGAGGACGGACACGTCACAGGAGACAAAGGCTGGAGAATCGGAGGCTACACGATGTCCGAAAGCGGCTACCGCTTCGGCGGAACCGCCGTCGGTGAGCCTCTCGGAAGAATCTATGGCTACAAGGTAAGCCACATCATCAAGACTCAGGAAGAGGCCGACAACGCCTTGTACGACGCAGAGTCGAAGGGATTCAGGGTAAGTGACGGGAAAAGGATCACCGGCAGAAAGGACATAGGCGACTACGAATGGTGCAACAGGAAAGGCTCGGCGGTGGATGAGAAAGGCAACGAGATCATCAACTCCGAGGATATGTTCTACCTTGGCAACGTCGTGCCTCACTCCGTCGGTGGAATCAACAACACCATCCGTTGGAAAGGCTTGACTTTCAACATTTATCTTGACTACGCCCTCGGTCACTCCATCATAAACGGACAGAAGACCCAGCTGCTCAAGAACACGATGGGAGACTGCAACTCTATGCTTGGGGATCTTGTCTATGACTGCTGGACTCCGGAGAACCCTAACGCCAAGTACGCCCGTTATACCCCGAACGATTCGGACTGGGGCAACAGGAACTGGCGCGGCAACTCCAGCTTTATGACAGAAAGGGCAGACTACCTGTGCGTCAGGGACGTGTCCCTTTTCTATGATCTGCCGAAAAAATGGATTGAACCGCTGAAGATGCAGAAAGTGACCGTGGGAGTCTCCGGAAACACCCTCTACTATTTCACAGGAGTGACCGGCGCCATCAGCCCTGAAAGCGGAATCAGTTCCGACAACTCGGCCGATATGTACACCGCGATGTCCACGAACAACAACAGCTCCAGCGCCACGGGCAACCTGATGCCGAACGCGAGAAAGGTCATATTCAGTCTTAAATTTGTCTTCTGATAAACAGCGCATTATGAAGAATACAATATATTCATTAATACTCACCTGCTGTGTTCTGGCCTCCTGCGACAATCCGCTGGACATCGTCCAGGACAACAAGCTGACAGCCAGCAATATGTGGAAGACAAGCGTCCACGTGACCACATCCACCAACGCCATCTATGCGGACATCCGGGAGAATTTCGTCCAGGATGATGTGTCGATGCTCCATTGGGGAGAGCTGCGTGTCGGCCCGTATATGTGGGGCTATAGCCATCTCAACAAAGTATATCTGGCCAAAGAGGTCATCGAAAACAATATGACTTCTTCCTCTGCATCCTGTCGTTGGACCAAACTGTACAACGCCATCGACCAGGCGAACGCCGTGCTTAAATACGCTCCGTCCGAGTCCATCGAAATGAAGGATTCCGACAGGGCCTGGGCTATCGGACAGGCATCATTCGCCCGTGCCTACTGTTACTTCTGGGCAGTGCGCCTCTGGGGAGATATTCCTCTGAACACCTCCCCTATCGAGGCTGTCGCCCAGAAAGAGACATACCCTGTGCGCTCCCCTAAAGCCGAGGCGTACGCCCTGATCGAAAACGACATCCGTGTCGCCGTGGAGAACGAGGCCTACCTCGGTTCCAATAAATATCTCGCGACCAAAGACGCTGTGAATATGCTCAAAGCCGAATACGCCTTGTGGATGTACAGCGTGGAGAAAGGCGGGGACAAGTACCTGACAATGGCTCAGGAAGCCATTGATGCAATCGGCGTGAAAAGCGGTGACTCAAGGCTTCTGTCAGACTATTCAAAGATCTTTGACGGAAGAGGCAGCGGCAACAAGAACAGCTCCGAGGTCATCTTCTCGCTGATGAACGACCAGGCCTACCAACTTACAGGAGGCTACGCCGGTTACTTCACGTTCTCTCCTCCAGGGGTCAAGAAAGAGTTCCAATGCAATCCTGTCCCTGTGGCCAGCACGCAGTGGCTCGACTACGGTGACGGATTCCTCGCCGAACTCAGAAGCAGCCGTGACAACAACGGTGACCGCAGGGTCAGCGCCAACCTTGGCGAGGGCAAATACGGTCAGGACGAATCCGTGAACGGCGGCGTGCTGACCTGGCCGAACAAGTACATCGGGGACCTGAGTTCCGGAAGTATGGTCAAGGATGCGGATATGATATATTACCGATACGCGCAGGCCGTGATGATGGCCGCCGAACTGAAATACTACCAAGGAGCCTATGGCGAGAGCCTGTCCCTGCTCAACATCATTGCGAAAAGGGCTTATGGCAAGGACAACTACTACACCAACGCCACCAAGGATGCAGTGCAAAAGGCTCTGAGCAAGGAATATCTCCTTGAGTTCCCTTGCGAGGGTGTCGTTTGGTGGGCACTGATAAGACTGGACACAATCTGGGACTACAACACGACACTCAAATCCAGAAAGAACGACAAGAACATTCTTCTGTGGCCTATCCACAAGGATGCCAGGAACAAGAACTCGAACCTGACCCAGACGGAAGGATGGTATTAGTGGATCAATATAATCTGATATGAATATGAAAGTGAAATATTTGGCCGCTCTCGCCACCTCCCTGCTCCTGCTCGGATGCGATGGCGACAAGTGGCCTTCCCAGCCGGACTGGAGCCAGTTCCCGAACCCGGACGACAACAAGGAGACCTCCCTGAAGCCGGCTTCTTGCGACAACAAGATCGTCGCGCACCGCTTCGGAGCCAGTGAATGTGGTGCTCCGGACAACTCCGTGGAGGCATTGCGCTATGCGATGTCATTGGGCGTGTACGGCGCCGAATGCGATGCTTATGTCACAAAGGACAACGAGGTCATCATCGCTCACGCCAACGGAGTCTGCGAGGTCAACGGCCGTGTCCCGTACAAGACAGATCTGGCTGACATCAGGGCGGCGGGCAAACTCAGCAACGGGGAAACAATCCCGACATTGGACGAGCTGCTCGACATCGTTGTGGACGAGAAGAATCCGACAAGACTTGTGATCGACATCAAGAGAATCGACTACCCGACCAACAATCCCGAGCCGGTCATCAACTGCGCGAAGAGGATCTGCGAGATTGTGAAGGAGAAAAAAGCCGAGAATTTCGTCCTGCTCCTGTGCACAGGTTTCGACAACAATGCGATGAAATCGGCTTGGGACTACGCTCAGCAGACCGGACTGGAGATGGCGATGAACACCAGCAAGCCGGCCGACGAGATGAAAAGGCTAGGTTTCAACTGGGTCAACCTTGCCGCCACTCAGATCGGCGGTGACGCGGGTGGCTCCGGCTATGTGCCATCCATCACCCCATATCTAGAGGCCGGCATCAACGTCAGCGTCTATAACCTTGACAAACAGGCCGGTGACGGCAACGCAGTCTATTCCTCCAAGGCCGTCAAATGGTACCGGAGCAACTATGCCCTCCTGAAGACCCTTTGCACCAACTACCCTGCTTGGCTGAAAGAGGTGATCCTGTCTGGAACTGTGAAATATGACGGAATATCCTCGCAGGAAGATTTCGACACATTCGCATCCTCCCTTGTGTCTGACCCGACAGGCTCGGCCTTCGCAGATGACAAAGGCGTGGTCAACCTTAGAGCCGACGTGACCGCTTCCTCGGCGTGTCCGCTCAAGGAGTTCAAGGGCATATTCGACGGCAACAACCACACGGTGACCATCAACTATGACGGAGCCGCCACTGTGGCAGGTCTGTTCGGAAGCGTCCAGGGGACAGTCCGCAATGTCAAGGTAGCCGGCACAATGAATATGACCGCAAGCGAATCCTGCATATTCGGAGGGATCGCCGCCAATGCGGACAACACGTCCTTCGAGAACTGCGTCAGCGGTTTGAATATTCATATAAAAGGTGAAGACGCTTCATCCGTCAACATCGGTGGAATCGCAGGCATATCTTCCGGAACCACAAGTTTCACCTCGTGCGGAAACACCGGAAAAATCTCCTATGAAGGTGCGGTGGCCCTGACCTGCGGAGGAATATTGGCATCCAATGTCTCTGACGGCGGAAGGCTGACATTCACCGGGTGCACCTCTTCCTGCGCCATTGAATATTCCGGCGAGAGTACCGGATGGAACTATGTGGGCGGCATCATCGGCAAGCCTGTGTCCAAGACGATCTCGTCCAACAACGGACAGGATTACCGTCTCGCACTGGACAAATGCTCCTACACAGGAGAGTTCAAGGTGCTCGGCGGCGGAAAGATCAGGGCCGGAATGTTGGCGGCGTTCTCGAACGCATCGTTCCTCATCAGGGAGTGCACAGCCTCAGGTTCGTTGGTCAATGAGAACAGCGCCGCCAGAGACTTCGTGGCCGCCTCTATGATAGGCTTCATCGAGAAGAACGTCGAAGGTCTGATAACCGGCTGTGAGTTCTCCGGCAAGGTCGAGTCCTGCGCCGGTTCGAACAACTACATCGGAGGAATTATGGGCAACACCGCCGACAATTCCATCGTTGTCTGCGAGAACTGCAAGACAACCTCATCCTCATTCGTCGGTTCGGACAGCATAAAGTCAATCGGAATGATAGCGGCCAGACTGAAGACAGCAGGGTGCACCATCAAGGATTGCCGTGTGGCCGGCAGCGTCAACAACGCCGGTACACGGATAACCATAACAAAAGACAATCTTGAGGACTGGATGTTCTCCGGCTCCGGTACAAAGAGCGTGGAGATGTCCGGCAATGGTTTCAATGAATAACTACAAACTCTAATAATCAAATGAATATGAGAAAGTATCTATCCGCGGCGTTCGCGGTATTGCTCGGACTGATGACAGTGTCCTGCAATGAAAAGGAAGAAGCGTTGGTGATGGAGGTCACACCACTTGAACTCTCCATCGATCCGGAAGGTGGCAATAAGACATTCACGGTCAAGTCCAACAAAGACTGGACTCTCGTGGCCGACAAATGGATCACGGCCTCCACAAGCGGTGAGAAAGGCAGCGAAGTCACCGTCACCGTCAACCTCATCGCCGGCAAGAACTCATCCACAGAGACGAGAACCGGTTATGTGATCATCCAGGCTGGTGGTCAGAAAGAGACCCTGACAGTCACGCAGGATCCTTTCGTGGCTCCGGCGGGAATATACAATGCCTCCGATATGGTGGACTTCGCCGCAGCCCTGAAGGAAGACGAGCCGGATCTGTCCAAATGGACTTCTGAGGACGGTGTCATCAGGCTTTACGATGACATTGACGCAACCTCACTGTCCTGCTTCCCGATGGAGTCTTTGCCTAAGGACGTTGTCCTGGACGGTCAGGATCATACCATCAATCTGACACTCAACCTGTCTCCTGATGCCAAGATCGGAATGTTCAAGGAGATATTCGGAACCGTCAGGAATCTTTCCCTTGCCGGTTCGCTCAAGGTTGAAGGTGAATTCACGAAGGAATCTCACATCGGCGCGCTTGCGGGCGAGGCCAAGGGTGCCACAATCGAGAACTGCAAGAACTATGTCTCCGTCACGGTCAACCAGACTTCCGGAAGCGCCATCTGCATCATCCCTGCCGGTCTGATCGGAAAGGCCACGCAAGGGCTTACAATGACTGGTTGCGTCAACAATGCCGAAATCAAGTTCGAGAGCCTCAACGCCTACCATATGGCAGGAGGACTCGTCGGAGCCTACGGAAAGGATGAGTTCAAGATTAAGATGACAGGATGCAGGAACAATGGAAGCCTTTCGCTGATCTCAGGAGATGCCGCCAACTGGAACTATGCCGGTGGCATAATCGCGAATATTCAAACAAACATCGCGACTCTCGGTGACGAAGGCTATGGATTTGAGATGTCAGACTGCGAATCCGCCGGAAACATTGATGTCAAAGGTGTCGCAAAGCTGAGAGCCGGTGGTGTCTGCGGAAGAATCAACGCCTGCTCACACATTGAGAAATGCGTGTTCAGCGGCACAATCTCGCTGAACGCAGCCTCTTTGGAGCGCAATGTCGGTGGAATTACCTCCTATCACGAGAAGACTGTCCAGGCGCTTGTTGAGAACTGCACGTTCTCCGGAAGGATCGAATCGGCGGAAGGCCAGACCAAGGCTTGCTACATCGGAGGAATCACGTCTTCAGGTATGGCTGCCACCTCCGTGTTCGACAACTGCAAGACCACCAAGGACTCCTACGTTTCCGCATCCAAGGTCGGCAACATCGGAATGATCATTGCCCAGGCCTCCAACGCCTGCACGATCAAGAACTGCAAGGTGGCCGGCACGATCAACAAAGAGGGTGAGACAATCGTGATTTCTGCCGACAACTACGATGATTGGATGTGCAAAGGCTTCAACACTACCGCATCCAAGGCCATCGTCCAGAACTGCGGCTACAACGCCGAATAAGCAATCCTTTACTTGCGTTATCAGTATCTGTTCGACAGTCACTGATAATATCTGTTCCAACGGTCACTGAGCCTGTCGAAGTGCCCCCAAAACAAAAACCGGCCGCCATTGCCCTCTGATGAGCGATGGCGGTCATATTTTGTGGCAATATTCCTTAGAACGAAACACTCACTCCTGCCAGCACAAGGCCTTGCATCCCCGCGCCGGTCTCGACAAAACCACGGAAGCGTTCCCCTCCGAACTGCACCCCGGCAAGAGTCACCTGAGCCCCGAAGAACGGATCGAACGAATGCGAGTCCGTCTCCTCGTCATAATCGTCCAGCAGAGTGACACCGGCCGCAAGCTTTGAGTACATAGCTACGTGTGGTTTTCTGAACCAGAACGCCTTCGCCGCCGGCATCACCGCAAAGCCGCTGTAATCGCTGTTCCCTATCTTCTCATTATCCTTGTTCAACTCGTCAGCCGTGCCTCCGAACCAGGAGACAGTCGCCCCCACGGAAAAAGTCTTGTTGAGGACTCTGTAATATTCAAGATTGACAGACCCGTAAGACCTGAAGTTGTCAAAACGGGCGTAACCGGCCGTGAAAGCCGTGGCGAATACCCCGCCGACCACGTGAACCACATCCACAACTGTAACCCTGCCGTAGCCAAGCATTATTTCATTACGGGATTCCGGTGTCTGAGCCGACACCACCGGAACACAAACCAAAAATACGGTCGCAAGAGAGATTAGAATTCTTTTCATGTTGTACCCCCGTTGGGAATCGAACCCAAATCGTCGGAACCGGAATCCGAAATTCTATCCATTAGACTACAGGGGCATCATTCTTGCGGTTTCACGCAATCAGATTACAAAAATAACAAATAAATGGCAAAACAAGAATTTTTGACAAATCTTTCGCGAAAAGATATTTTTTGCGCTGAAAAATGTAATTTCAAAGGGCATAAAAGAGCCTTTAATATTCGGATAATCCAATAATAAATCTTATTTTTGCGTATTATGAAAAAAGCATACATATTCCCTGGTCAGGGTTCCCAATTCCCGGGTATGGCCAAAGCGCTGTACGACGAAAACGCCAAAGGCAAGGAATTGCTCGAAAAGGCGAATGACATACTCGGATTCAGAATCACTGACATAATGTTTGAGGGCACGCCGGAGGACCTCAAAGCAACTCGTGTGACACAACCGGCAATATTCCTGCACTCCGTCGTTCTGGCGAAGTGCTATGAAGGATTCAGACCTGATATGGTCGCTGGGCATTCTCTTGGTGAATTTTCCGCACTTGCCGCCGCGGAAGCCATCAGTTTCGAGGATGCCCTTCGTCTTGTCTATATCCGCGCCACCCAGATGCAGCTCTGCTGCGAGAAGGTGCCGGGGACAATGGCAGCCATCGTGGGACTTCCGGACGAGAAGGTAGAGGAGATCTGCGCCTCCTGCGAAGGCCTTGTGATTCCGGCCAACTACAACTGCGGCGGACAGGTCGTGATCTCTGGCGAGAAGGCAGCCGTGGAGCAGGCTTGCGAGAAGGCAAAGGCTGAAGGCGCGAAGAGGGCGCTTCCTCTCGCGGTCAGCGGGGCATTCCACTCCCCTCTTATGGAGCCGGCTCGCGTAGAACTCGGAAAGGCCATCGAGGAGACCAAGATCGTGACACCTGTATGCCCGGTCTATCAGAATGTCTCAGCCCTGCCTGTCACCGACCCTGAGACCATCAAGAAGAACCTCCTCGCCCAGCTCACCTCTCCTGTGAAATGGACCCAGTCTGTCAGGAATATGCTCGCGGACGGAGCCGACTATTTTATGGAGATTGGCCCGGGAACGGTCCTGCAAGGGCTTGTGAAGAGGATTTCCGCCGGAACCGAGGGAATCACAATCGAAGGTTTGACTACAATCTAATATATTAACATAACGTTAACGATATGGCTAAAGAAAAGAAATTCATCACTTGTGATGGTAACACTGCCGTGGCGAACGTCGCTTATCTTTTCAGCGAGAACGCCTGCATCTACCCTATCACACCATCCTCTCCGATGGCAGAGAACATTGACGAATGGGCTGCCCACGGAAAAAAGAACCTCTGGGGCGAGACCGTAAGCGTCACGGAGCTGGAAAGTGAGGCCGGTGCCTCCGGAGCAGTGCACGGCTCCCTCCAGGCCGGTGTCCTCACCACCACCTACACCGCTTCTCAGGGACTTCTCCTTATGATCCCGAATATGTACAAGATCGCCGGAGAAATGCTCCCAGCCGTGTTCCACGTCTCAGCCCGCGCGCTCGCCTCTCACGCCCTCTCCATCTTCGGAGACCATCAGGACGTGATGGCCTGCCGCCAGACCGGCTTCGCCCTCCTCGCCTCCGGATCAGTTCAGGAGGCTCAGGATCTTGCCGCTGTGGCTCACCTCGCCGCGATCAAGTCAAGCATTCCTTTCCTCCACTTCTTCGACGGATTCCGCACATCACACGAGATCCAGAAGATCGAGGCTCTCGACGAGGAGGAACTCAAGAAGATGGTCAGCACGAAGTCTCTCAAGGCTTTCCGTGAAAGGGCTCTCAACCCTGACGCACCTGTGACCCGTGGCACCGCGCAGAACGGGGACGTTTACTTCCAGGCTGTCGAGTCAAGGAACAACTTCTACAACGCCGTTCCGGACATCGTCGCCCGCTATATGGGTGAGATCAGCGAGATGACAGGACGCGAGTACCGTCCGTTCACATATTACGGAGCCGCCGACGCCGAGAACATCATCGTCGCTATGGGTTCCGTTACCGAGACCATCAAGGAGACCATCGACTATCTCGCCAAGAAGGGCAGGAAGTACGGTCTCATCACCGTTCACCTCTACAGGCCTTTCGCTGAGAAATATTTCCTCAAGGTCCTTCCTAAGACCGTCAAGAGGATCGCAGTCCTCGACAGGACCAAGGAGCCGGGAGCTCTCGGAGAGCCTCTCTACCTCGATGTGAAGGCTTTGTTCCAGGGCCAGCAGAACTCTCCGCTGATCATCGGCGGACGCTACGGTCTCTCCTCAAAGGACACCACCCCTGCACAGATCGTCGCCGTTTACGACAATCTTGAGCAGAACGAGCCGAAGAACGACTTCACCATCGGCATCGTGGACGATGTCACATTCAAGTCCCTCTCCATCAAGAGCGAGGTTTCCATCGTGAAGCCAGGCACCACCGAGTGCAAGTTCTACGGACTCGGATCTGACGGTACCGTCGGCGCCAACAAGAACACCATCAAGATTATCGGCAACCACACGCAGAAATACTGCCAGGCCTACTTCGACTACGACTCAAAGAAGTCCGGCGGCTACACCTGCTCTCACCTCCGTTTCGGAGACAGCCCTATCAAGGCTCCATATCTTGTCAGCACTCCTGACTTCGTGGCCTGCCACGTTCCTTCATACCTGAGCAAGTACGATGTGCTCAAGGGCATCAAGGAGAACGGCACCCTCCTCCTCAACTCTCTCTGGGACGAGGAAGAGACCATCAAGAGAATCCCTGACAACGTGAAGGCCGTCATCGGCAAGAAGAAGATCAAGCTCTACATCATCAACGCCACCAAGATCGCCGCTGAGATCGGACTCGGCAACAGGACCAACACGATCCTCCAGTCCGCTTTCTTCAAGATCACCGGCATCATCCCTTACGAGGACGCCGTCAAGTACATGAAGGACGCCATCGTCAAGAGCTACGGCAAGAAGGGTGAGAATGTTGTGAATATGAACTACGCCGCCGTTGACAGAGGCGGTGAATATACCGAAGTCACAATCCCTGCCGATTGGGCGAAGATCTCAGCCAAGTTCGAGACCCCTAACAAGGACCGTCTCGCTCCGGCGTTCGTGAAGGACATCGCCGACGTTGTGAACTCCCAGAACGGAGACTCACTCCCTGTAAGCGCCTTCCTGCCTTACGCTGACGGCACTATGCCGGCCGGCACATCCGCCTATGAGAAGCGTGGCGTGGCCGTCACGGTTCCAAGCTGGGATGCTGAGAAGTGTATTCAGTGCAACTCCTGCGCGTTCGTCTGCCCTCACGCCGCCATCCGTCCGTTCCTCCTCACAGCCGAAGAGGCCGGGAAGGCTCCTGCAGGACTCAAGAAAGCACAGGGCAAGGCTGTTCTGAAGGAATATTCATTCGCCCTTTCAGTCTCTGTGGATGACTGTACAGGTTGCGGCAACTGCGTGGATGTCTGCCCTGCGAAGGAGAAGGCCCTCACTATGGTTTCCGCCCTCGACCAGCAGGGCGAGCAGGACAACTTCAACTGGCTCGTTTCCAAGGTAGGCTACAAGGACAAGGTTGTCAACAAGGCAGCCAACGTGAAGAACTCACAGTTCGCACAGCCTCTGTTCGAGTTCAGCGGTGCCTGCGCAGGTTGCGGCGAGACCCCATACATCAAGAACATCACCCAGCTCTTCGGTGACAGGATGATGATCGCCAACGCAACAGGTTGCTCTTCTATCTACGGCGCGTCATTCCCTGCATCTCCATATTGCACCAACGCCCAGGGTCACGGCCCGGCTTGGCAGAACTCCCTCTTCGAGGACAACGCCGAGTTCGGTCTCGGAATGAAGATCGGTTCCGACCGCGCCCGCGAGACTGTCGCCAACCTTATGACCGGCGCTCTCGAATGCGATAAGTGCTCCGATGAGATCAAGGCTCTGTTCAAGCAGTGGCTTGAGAACAAGGAGAACGGCGAGATCACCCGTGAGGTGGCCGACAAGGTTATTCCGCTTATGGAACAGTCAGAGTGCGAGAACTGCAAGAAGCTTCTTGACTACAAGCACTTCATCCCTGCCCGCAGCCAGTGGATCTTCGGTGGTGACGGTTGGGCTTACGACATCGGTTACGGCGGACTTGACCACGTCCTCGCATCCGGCAAGAATGTGAATGTGCTCGTTCTCGACACCGAGGTTTACTCCAACACCGGTGGACAGAGCTCCAAGTCAACCCCAGCCGGTGCGATCGCCAAGTTCGCAGCCTCAGGCAAGAAGATCCGCAAGAAGGATCTCGGTATGATGGCCATCAGCTATGGCTACGTCTATGTCGCTCAGGTTGCCATGGGTGCAAGCCCTGCACAGTACCTCAACGCCATCAAAGAGGCTGAGGCCTACGATGGTCCGTCCCTCATCATCGCCTATGCTCCGTGCATCAACCACGGTCTGAAGGCTGGTATGGGTCTGAGCCAGAAGGAGGAGAAGCTTGCTGTTGACTGCGGTTACTGGCACCTCTATAGGTACAACCCTACCCTTGAGGCCGAAGGAAAGAATCCGTTCACCCTCGACTCCAAGGAGCCTGACTGGACCAAGTTCCAGGACTTCCTCAAGGGAGAGGTTCGTTTCGCGTCCCTCTACAAACTGTTCCCTGACAGAGCCCAGGAACTCCTGAGCCTCACCGAGGAATTCGCCAAAGTACGTTACGGCACCTACGCCCGCCTCGCCGGCAAGTAGTGTTCCGCTAAAATAGAAGAAGGGTGGCTAATTTCTTTTAGCCACCCTTCTTCTATTTTAGTAATTCACCCCCAGTCACTTCGTGACAGCCCCAGTGGGGCACTGGGGAAAGTATTCCCCGAAACTACTTCGGTCGCTTCGCTCCGAGCCCCGTGGCTTCTTAGTCACCTTCTCTATTTATATTCAGTCTCCAATGAAAATACTCTCAGGCAAGATCTCATTTCTCCTTCTTCGGTACGCCAGAAGGCGCTCTCCAGTACCAAACGTTCATTTCGGTATCATTGGTACACCAAAGGCCTTTCTCAGGTACCAACCTGATGATACGATACAATGGAAATATTGGCAGATAAACAGTATAATATTTCCCAAAAGCATTATATTTGCATTGTTTTAGAAATATATTGTCGTGACGGGTTATTTAGAGTTTAGGGAAAAGTTGTTGCCTGAAGGGTGTTTTTCAATTCATCAGGCAAGAGCGTACTTTCCTTCTTTTGACAGGAACAATCTTACGAGATGGTCACATAAAGGCTTGTTGATAAAGCTACGACAGGAATGGTATGCTTTTCCGGAACTGCTTCAACGGCCTGATTTTTCGCGATATGTGGCGTGTCGCATCTACCGTCCGTCATACATAAGCCTCCATACTGCGCTGAGCATATATGGAATGATTCCAGAAGCGGTTACGAGCATCACATCAGTCACCACATTGAAAACAGCCAGATTTGAGAATAAGTTCGGGCAATATTCTTATCAGAATGTCAAACCGCAATTATTCTTTGGGTATAAGCCAGTGCAACTTCCGACCAACACATCCATTATCAACGCTCCAAAGCAGACTTGGTGGTTGGCACACCCGGAAAAAGCTCTGTTGGATCTGCTTTACCTCTATCCATTTTACGATAGTGACACAGAATTGGAGCAGCTCCGTCTGGATGAAGCCTATATGACTGAAGAATTGGATATTGAAAGACTCAAAGATTATCAACAGAGAATCAGCAGCAAGGCTTTGGACAGCAGAATCAAGAAACTATTAAGAATATACGATTTATGATAGACCTAAATTACATAAACAATTATTATCCAGCCGCAATTGCATCCAACGCCGCCTTTCAGAAGCATATTCTTAAGGAATATATACAACTGATGGTGCTTGACCACCTTGCCACCACGCCGTACATCAGCAAACTGGCATTCATCGATGGCACAAACCTTCATCTTATCAAGGGAATTGACAGGTTCTCGGAAGATCTTGACTTCGACTGCAAGGATCTTACTGAGCAGGATTTTATTGAAATGACAGACAAAGTGATCGCATTTTTGAAGAACAGCGGTCTGACTGTAGAGACACGTGACAAGGCCAACAACAAGTTGACCGCTTTCAGAAGGAACATATTCTTTCCGGAATTTCTCTTTGAGCTTGGATTGACAGGCCATAGAGAGGAACGATTTCTTCTGAAGATTGAGACTCAGGATCAAGGTGTCCCATACCAGAAAGAAATGCGGCACGTACAGCGATGTGGATTTTTCTTCTCATTGCCGGTTCCGCCAGATTCCGTATTGCTCAGCATGAAACTCTCCGCCTTGCTTGCAAGGGCGAAAGGGCGCGATTTCTATGATTGTATGTTTTTGATGCAACAAACCAAGCCTTCGTACGAGTTTCTGAAGGAAAGAGCCGGAATAGCAAACACCGAGGATTTGAAAAAAGCCATTACAGACAAATTGGCCACGGTTGAC
>CAVBMN010000058.1:0-15660 GCA_963596515.1 bacterium | reverse complement strand
TGGAGGTGGAATATTTCATCGCCCTGTGCGGGATTCCTCTGCCCCAGCTTGCCGACTTCGGCGATGGCACGGAAATGACCCGCGATGAGCTGTTCGCCCGCCTGCGTCAGCTATACCAGACAATGACTCCAGAGGATGCCCAAAAGGTGAAGGACATCGAGAAGATCACCAACCACGATGTCAAGGCCGTTGAATATTTCATCAAGGAGAATTTCAAGGTTCTTGGAATATCCCGCTGGCAGGAGTTCGTCCATTTCGGCCTGACCTCTCAGGACATCAACAACACGGCTCAGCCGCTGATGCTCAAGGAAGCACTTGAGGATGAATATATTCCCGCACTGAAAGAAGTGATATCCATCTTGACTGCCGATGTCGAGGCTTGGAAGGATGTCCCGATGCTCGCCAGAACACACGGCCAACCTGCCACTCCGACAAGGCTCGGGAAGGAGTTTCAGGTGTTCGTCGCAAGGCTTGAGGAGCAGCTCCGACAGTTCGGCCAGCTTACTTGGCCGGCCAAGTTCGGCGGTGCGACCGGTAATATGAACGCCCATAAGGTGGCTTTCCCTGAAATCGACTGGCCGGCTTTCGCCGACAGTTTTGTGACCTCTCTTGGTCTCAAAAGATCCTTCCCGACCACCCAGATCGACCACTATGACAACCTGGCCGCGATCTTCGACTGCCTGCGCAGGATCAACACGATTCTGATCGATCTCTGTCGTGACATCTGGACCTACATCTCAATGGAATATTTCCATCAGCAAGTCGCGAAGAATGAGGTCGGTTCATCAGCTATGCCTCACAAAGTCAACCCGATAGACTTCGAGAACGCCGAGGGCAACCTCGGAATGGCCAACGCCGTGCTGACATTCCTGTCGATGAAGCTCCCGATCTCCAGATTGCAGAGGGATCTGACCGATTCCACCGTCCAGCGCAACATCGGAGTCCCTGTGGCTCACGGTATGATCGCCCTCGCCTCATTAAAGAAGGGACTCGGCAAGTTGATTCTGAACCGCCCGGCCATCGACGCCGAGCTGCACCGCAACTGGGCCGTAGTCGCCGAGGCCATCCAGACCATCCTCCGTCGCGAGAACTATCCGAACCCGTACGAGACCCTCAAGAATCTCACCCGCACCGGCTCCGCCATAGACGAGAAAACCATCGAGGACTTTATCAACACCTTGGAAGTCAGCGACTCAGTCAAGGAAGAGCTCCGCGCCATCACCCCGTGGAACTACACCGGCTTTTAATAAGGTGATTATATACGAGTTGACTACAAAATGTCATAAGTGATTAATTATAAGTTTATTGTTCAGAAATTGCCTATTGTCTGCAATTATATGAATACTAACGCAACCCGTCAAAAGTTAGTCAACAGGTATATAGCTCCCTAAATATTAATATTATATCTATTATGTGTCATACACAAAGATAACAAACTAACATAACAGACAAAAAAAGCGAGCGGAGAATGTCCGCTCGCTTTTTCATTATATGCAGGGAATGCTATTTCATTGTCACGGAGACGACATAGTCCTCGGCAGGGAGATCTGACGGGAGAGTGATGAAGAGTTTCTCACCGACTTTTCTGACCGGCAAGGCGGTGCCGTCAGCCAAAGCGGTCACGGACTTCACCTTGGCCTTTTTGGCCACAGGAATCTCAAGGACGGCACCAGGGTTCTGGAGCACGTGAATATAGAAGGTCTTGCCACCGGCCAGAGGGGCGGTTGACACTCCCCACTCCTGCTCGGTGACAGGGCCTGGGCCACAACCTTTGATGGACTCACCGTTGACTCTCATCCACTTACCGATCTCCTTCAGAAGAACAAGGGCGGCATCTGGAAGGCGACCGTCAGCACGAGGCCCTATGTTCAGCAAAAGGTTTGTGTTCATCGAGACAGCCTTGGCGAGAGTGCCGACGAGCTGCGCCGCCGTCTTGTAGTCACGGTCAGAGACACTGTAGCCCCAGGTATGGTTCATTGTCTGGCACATCTCAAGCGGCAGCTTGTCGCTGACCATCTGTCCCTCGGAATAACCGGCGGTGTTCTGACCCGGAAGATCCCTCTCGAACATCTGGAAATCCTCACCCTCAATCGGTTGGATATGATGATTGTTGCCGATGAGGCAGGCCGGATTGACCGAATGGATATATTCATAGAACTCCGGCATCTTCCAGTTGAAAGGAATCGAGTCGCGCTTGTGGTCCCAATAGCCGTCGAACCAAAGGGCGCGGACAGGAGCGTACTGGGTGAGCAGTTCCTTGACCTGATCCTTCATAAAGCCAAGATAGTGGTCATAGTCAGGATGGTCGCCCTTGCGGCCGGTGTTGTGGCCGGACTCGCCTATCGGAAAATCCTCCCTGATCCAATCCAGAATGGAATAGTAGAACTGGAGGCTGAGGCCTTCCTTGTGGCAGGCATCGGCGAGATCCTTTATCACATCCTTCCCCCAAGGAGTGGCCTTGACGATGTTGTAGTCCGATGCCTTGGTGTCAAACATGGAGAAGCCGTCGTGGTGGCGGGAAGTGATTGTCACATAGCCCGCTCCTGCATCCTTGAAAGCCTTCACCCATTCCTCAGCGTTGTAACCGGCGGGATAGAAAGCGGCGGCCGCGTGGGCATATTCATCCTTGTTCAGGCCGCCAAGCTGGAGGTACCACTCCCCTTGCGCGTAGGAGGCATATATTCCCCAATGCAGGAATATTCCGAAGCGGTCGTTGACGAGTTGCCTGCGGGCCTCAAGGTTCTCCGGCGTAGGCTGGTAGTGGTTCTGTGAATATCCCGCCGAGGCGGTCACGAGTGAAAGGCATATTGCCAGAAAAGTGGTTTTCAATGTCTTCATTTCCAATATCTTATTTAATGGTGGCACAACCTCGGAAAGCGGGGGTTATTTTTCTGGATACAGCGATCCGGCGATGCCCATCTGGAGGCCGCGAAGTTCGGCGATGCCCCTCATCCTGCCGTAGCATGAATATCCCGGATTGGATTTCTTCTGAAGGTCGTCGCACATCCTGTGGCCGTGATCCGGACGGCAGAACACACGGAACTTACGCTCCTGCATCACCTCAAGCAAGGTCTTCATCATTCCGTACATATCCACGTCACCGGCAAGGTGCGTGTCTTCGAAATAGTTGCCCTCGGCATCGCGCTTTGTGCTTCTGAAATGCACGAAATCTGTCCTGTCCCCGAACTCGCGCATCATTCCGACAAGATCGTTGTCCGCCCTGATGCCGAACGAGCCGGTGCAGAGGCAAAGTCCGTTGGACCAGTTCGGTACGGCGGCGATGAGCTTGCGGAAGTCCTCGGCGGTGGAAAGGATCCTCGGAAGGCCGAGAATCGGGAACGGAGGGTCGTCAGGGTGGATCACCATCCTCACTCCAACCTCGTCCGCCACAGGGCATATCTGGTTCAGGAAGAAGATCAGGTTGCTCCTGAGTTTCTCGGAATCAATTCCGTCGTACCTTTCAAGCTCTTTTCTGAACTGGTCCAGAGTAAAACTCTCCTCGCTGCCAGGAAGACCAGCGATCATTGTGCGAGTGAGCTTGTGAATCTCCTCTGCGTCCATCTTCTCGAAGCGGGCCTTGGCCTTGGCGATGTCCTCTTCTGAATATTCCTTCTCCGCTCCCGGTCTTTTCAGGATGAAAAGGTCGAACGCCAGCAGGGCGGCGCGCTCGAAACGCAGACAGGTAGAGCCGTCAGGAAGTCTGTAGTCTAGATCGGTGCGAGTCCAGTCCAGCACCGGCATAAAGTTGTAGGTCACGCACTTGATGCCGCACTCGGCCAGATTGCGCAGGGTCAACTTGTAGTTCTCGATGTACTGGAGGTAGTCTCCCGTCTGGGTCTTGATGTGCTCGTGCACAGGCACGCTCTCCACCACGCTCCAAGTAAGGCCCCAATCCGCGATCATCTTCTGGCGGGCCTTGATCTCCTCAACCGGCCAAACCTGACCGTTAGGAATATGATGCAGCGCGTGGACGATGTCCGTCACACCTGTCTGACGAATATAATCCAAGGAGATAGGGTCGTTGGGACCATACCATCTCCAGCTCTCACGCATTAAATAAAGATCGTTTCTCATTGTTACGAAGGTATTTTCAAAAGGTTAATGTCTTTATTAAAAAATCAATACATTAACCCTTAGCATTTACTAAATCGAGAAAGCGTCAAATCCTCCGTCAACCACGTTAATCGTGCCAGTAACAGCCTTGGAGGCATCGGAAGCCAGCCAGTGAAGCGTCCCGAGAAGTTCCTCAGGCTCAAGGAAGCGTCCGAACGGAGTGTGTGCCAGAATCTTGTGCGAGCGGTCAGTCAGACTGCCGTCAGGATTGGTGAGCAGGGAACGGTTCTGATTCGTGAGCAGGAACCCAGGAGCTATGGCATTGACCCTGAACCCCTCACCGAACTTGATGGCGAGTTCGCCGGCCAAGTACTTGGTCCAGTTGGCCACAGCGGCCTTGGCAACGCCATAACCTGCCACACGGGTAAGAGGCCTTAATGAAGTCTCGCTGCAGAAGTTGACGATAGAGCCTTTCTTCTTCTCGACCATAGCCTTGGCAAAGACCATTGTCGGAAGGACTGTGCCGAACAGATTGAGGTCCACGACCTTGCGCACTGCCTCGACATCGAGGTCGAAGATTGTCTTCTCAGGCGGAACCGTAGCCGCGGCCATATTTCCACCTGCGGCGTTCAGAAGGATGTCGATTCCTCCGAACTTCTCCACGATCTCCTTGCAGTTGGCCTCAAGAGTTTCCTTGTCAAGCACGTTGGTAGGGATGAAGCAAGCCTCACCGCCTTCCGCCTTGATCTCGGACACGATGGCCTCACCCTTCTCTGCGGCACGGTCAAGATCCAAGAGGGCGACCTTTGCGCCCTGTGCCGCAAAATATTTCACTATGGTAGCGCCGAGAACCCCGCAGGCCCCGGTCATCACAACCACCTTTCCTTTGATGTCAAAAAGATTTTCCATAATATTCAGTTATTTAACAGGCATTGACTTGATCACCTTCGTGTTTATCTCATTAAGTTTCTTCTCATCCAATTTGATGACCTTGCGGTCGTAGGTCATAAGGCCGTTGACCTCACCCTCGACATCGGTCGTCTGGGTGTAAACGGCGCCGCAGACTCCCTGCTTTACCAGAAGGATAAGATGCTCGGCAAATTTTTCGTACTCGGCCAGAACCTCGTCACCGTTCTTGTACTGAACATATCCCCAGTTGCGGTCAGGCTGCCAAAGGTGTCCCTCCAGCGGAAGACCTATGCCGCCGAACTCACCCACGACATTGGCCATCTTTGTTTCCCAAAGGTACATTGCAGGATATGGATAGTGATGGTTATCCATAATGTCGCCGCAGTCAGGCTCCCAGTTGCCGCCGGAGGACATATTGATGAGTCTCGTAGGATCCAGAGCCCTTGTGAAATCCACAACGGCCTTGGTGTCGAACTGGCTCCAAGCCTCGTTGAACGGCACCCACATCACAACACAAGGGAACTTCTTCACCTGTGCGATGATCTCGGACCATTCCTTATAATAATTAGCCTTGGCCTGAGGTGTGGCCGGGAAATCTGTGCCCTCATTATAGTTATGAATCCCCCACTTATTCAGATTGTTGGAACCGAAGCAAGGCATATCCTGCCAAACAAGCATTCCAAGCTGGTCGCAATAGTAGAACCAACGGGACGGCTCAACCTTGATGTGCTTGCGGATCATATTGAAC
This sequence comes from bacterium, assembly GCA_963596515.1. Taxonomy (GTDB): domain Bacteria; phylum Bacteroidota; class Bacteroidia; order Bacteroidales; family UBA932; genus Cryptobacteroides. The sequence continues at coordinate 9,950 of CAVBMN010000058.1, read as the reverse complement.
CCGAAGTCCTTGGTCTTCTGAATATCATATTTCAGAGCCTCGTCCGTCGGAGCCGTGTAGAGTCCGTCCGGCCACCAACCCTGGTCGAGCGGGCCGAACTGGAACAATGGCTCGCCATTTAGTCCCATAAGTTTCGTCTTCTTGTTCTTCGTGTAAAGAGACACCTCACGCATAGCGGTATAACCATCGACAGCATCAATGGTCTTTCCACCGCGCACTACAGACACCTTAAGACCATATAGATAAGGAGAGTCCGGAGACCAAAGTTCGGCATCCTTAACAGGTAGTGTCACAGTGCCGCCCGGAACAGTCATTCCCTGAGCGAGAACCTTGGACGAAGCTTTTTCCGTGGAATAGCCGATACCGCCTTCAAGAAGAGCCACTTTCACGATGTCCCCTTCCTGCGCGCCTTCGGTCGAGACTGTAACATCCACAGTTCCGGCCTTGATATCAGAAACAGCGTAATAATCAGCGATATGAGCCTTGGCGACCGGTTCAATCCAGACACTCTGCCATATTCCGGAAACAGCGGTGTACCATACTCCCTTAGGGTTCTTGACCTGCTTTCCGCGCGGCTGGAAGTCGTTGTCGGTGGCATCAAGCACCCTGACGGCAAGTCTGTTCTCGCCGTTCTTAAGATAAGGGGTCACATCGAACGAAAAGTGTGTGTAACCGCCCGTGTGTCTGCCGACCTGCACATCATTGACATACACGTCAGCCTGCCAGTCAACCGCTTCAAAGTTGAGTATCAGCCTCTTACCTTTCCAAGCGGACGGCACCCTGAATGTCGTCTTATACCAAAGAGCATCCTCCGGAGTCAACGTGCGCCCTACACCTGAAAGCGAAGACTCCACGGCGAAAGGCACAAGGATATTCCCGTCAAATTTTTCAGGCTGCGCACTGTCTTTCGAGGTTATTGAATATTCCCACAGTCCATTGAGGGACTTCCACTCGGGGCGAACCATCTGAGGGCGAGGATATTCCGGATGAACATTGGTCGGAGATACCTCCTCGGCCCAAGGTGTGCGGATGTGGCCACCAACCGGCGCCCAGGACTGGGCAGCCATAGGAATGGCGAATGCCATCACAGCCGCAAGGACAGAGTAAAATCGTGTTTTCATTGTCATTATTCGTTTTGTGTCATTTAATCAGGTTACCTAAGATCGAGCGGGTCAGCTCTCTCGTGACCGTGCGGGTGACAGCGGAGGTGGTGTTCTTCACAACCTTTGACGTACCGCTTCCCTTCTTGGTCTTCTTGCCTGTCACCTTGTTGGAGACAGCGGTACCGACAGAAGCGGCCACGGATGCGGTCACCGCCGTGACAACAGCTTTGGCGAGTTTTCCGAACAACCCGTTGCCGTTCTTACTCTGCCTGCTTTCTGCCTCCTTGGCCTCAGCGGCAGCCTTTTCATCTTCCTGTTTCTGAGCCATAAGCACCTCGAAGGCGCTTTCACGGTCAACGGGAGTGTCATATTTTCCGAATATTCCGGAAGACTTGATCAGACGGCCTCTTTCGGATTCGTCTATCGCCCCGATCTGACTCAAAGGGAACAGAATCTTCGCCTTCTGGACCATTCCAGGAGAACCGCCCGCCTCAAGGAAAGAGACAAGAGCCTCTCCGGTTCCAAGATTCATAATAGCCTCTGAAGTGTCGAACGCAGGATTTGCCCTGAAAGTCTCGGCGGCCACCCTCAGGGCTTTCTGATCCTTCGGAGTGAACGCCCTGAGAGCGTGCTGCACACGGTTACCAAGCTGTCCGAGAATGCTTTCTGGAATGTCTGTCGGGCTCTGTGTCACAAAATAGACTCCCACACCTTTGCTTCGGATAAGCCTCACCACCTGCTCGATCTTGTCGGCCAAAGCCTTCGGGGTGTCGTCAAACAGCATATGAGCCTCGTCAAAGAAGAACACCAGCTTCGGAAGATCCAGATCGCCGACCTCCGGAAGCGTGACGTAAAGCTCGGAAAGCAGCCACAGCAGGAAGGTTGAATATAGCTTCGGCTTAAGCATCAGTTTGTCGGCCGCCAGGACATTCATCACCCCCTTGCCGCCTTCGCAGGCCAGAAGATCTTGAATATCAAAGGATGGTTCTCCGAAAAACAGGTCAGCGCCCTCGCTCTCAAGAGCAAGGATCGACCTCTGGATCGCCCCGACCGAAGCGGATGCGATGTTGCCGTATGTCGATGAATATTCTGATGCGTGCTCAAGGGCGAAATTCAGCATTGAGCGCAGATCCTTGATGTCAAGGATGAGAAGCCCCCTCTCATCGGCTATCCTGAACACGATGTTCAGCACGCCTTCCTGAGTGTCGTTAAGTCCGAGAATACGGCTCAAAAGCTGCGGTCCCATCTGCGAGACGGTACATCTGAGCGGATGTCCCTGCTGTCCGAACACATCATAGAAACGAACCGGACAGCTTTGGAACTGAGGATTCTCAATCCCGAACTCGGCCATTCTCTTCTCGATGAATCCGCTTAGGCGGCCAGGTTGGGATATTCCCGAGAGATCCCCTTTCATATCCGCCATAAAGCAAGGCACACCGGCCTGGCAGAATGTCTCGGCCATAACCTGAAGTGTGACGGTTTTTCCCGTACCGGTGGCTCCGGCGATAAGTCCGTGCCTGTTCGCCATCTTTCCTATAATGGATATAGGACCGTCTGCGCTATGGGCTATCCAAAGCCCGTTTTTCGAGTCGTACATCGTTGTCAGTTTTATTGTTGTTCCACTTCTTTGCTGAAAAATGAGAAATGAACCCGTCCGTATCTCTTCTCTTTCAGGAAATACGGATGTTCGGTGAATGAGTGCTCGTCGCCGTGCTCAAGAATCAAATAGCATCCCGGATGAAGGATGTCCGCGGAGAACACCTTGTCAGGAATGGTCTCAAGCCCCTCCAACGCATAAGGAGGATCGGCGAAGACAATGTCGAACTTCTCACGGCAGATTGTCAGAAAATCAAAGACGTTGTCCCTGACCATCGTGACATTGTCAAGTCCCAGCCGTTTGGCCTCGGTCTTTATGAACGAGGCATTCTCCCTCGCCATCTCTACAGACCAGACTCTGGACGCTCCCCTGGACGCGAACTCGAAAGCGATCGCCCCGGTTCCTCCGAAAAGGTCAAGGACCTTCAGATCCTCGAACTCATATTCATTGCCAAGCACATTGAAAAGGCCCTCACGGGCAAAGTCCGTTGTAGGCCGCGCCTTGTAGCCGGCCGGCGGGTTGATTGTCTTTCCGCGAAGTCGTCCTCCTATGATTCTCATAACCTTTCCACTGATTTGAAATAACGGTAAAGAGACATCATTTCCTCCTCTTTAAGCGGAGTGCGGAAATACACGGATGAGACTTCCGGATTGAGCTGGAGCTTCCGCACAGCCATAAACAGGAAATATTCGGCTGTCGTGAAGTCCGCCGCCTGGAAAACATTGGCCAGAAGCAGATTTCTCCCCTGGGATATTCCAAGATGAAGATAGCCGGCGGCATACGAGGCGACAATCCGGTTATATTCATCGACCTTTTGCAGGTCCTTAAGGATGAAATACATCTCAGGAAGGATCCGCGCGGCCTTTCCATCTTCGTCAAGCACAGCCTGCGAGATTGCGCGGGACAGCATCTCGCCTATCGAAAGGGAATATACAAGCTCCGCCGCATACTCCGGAAGGCTGACGTGCCCTACCTCATCATCATCGCCCAGCACCACAGTCTCTGCCAGTGTCTCACGCACTTTGCCTTCCTCGAAGAAAGCCGTCGGTACCAACGCCACTTTCGGAGTCAGCAACGACACCTCCACCTTCGGATATCTCCTCTGAAACTCCGGAGCGGTGAAAACGGTGTCTGCGGGGCGCCACCCTGACTCAATAGACGAGCCACCGTCCGCCATCTTAAAAGAATATCCATTCAAGCAGACTTGAATGGATATTCCGGTTGTCATTTTCTGTGGATTCCAGTCCATCCGCGCGGTAAGCGTTACTCCCAGTTACCGACGTTGTTGTTAGGAGCGGTGACGCTTCCGACCATAAGACCTTCATAGCGGCCCTGATCCTCGCACTCTGCCACCTTGTTCACCACAAGCTGATGGTTCATTCCATTAAGGATGGACTTCCAAGGCATCTTCGCCTCGAACAGAGGCACGTTCACACCGGAAACCTTCTTCACAATGGCATCCATCTCGATCTTTGTGACCGCAGCGACAGTCTCACCCTCCGCGGCGAAAGGAATCTCATCAATCTTGTTGATGTCGAAATCTGGCCTGCTGCGGAACAGGGTGTCCTTCACGGCGATCTTGTTCTGAATCGAGAACACGAGATTCCTGTCACCATCCTGATAGAGTTTGTAAAGACCCTCGTCGGTGATTCCCTTATGGGACTTCTTCACATCATTGGTGTGAGCCACGGCAAGGGAGTCATCCTTTGAGCCGACCTGCATAAGCACAACCATCTGGCCGTTGTTGTAGAACTGCTTGAGGGTGTCGAACGAAGCTGTGAACCTCTCGTTCACACTCTTGAACGCAATCTGGAGATCACGGATGTCCTTGAGTCTCTGGACAGCCACTTTCTGCCTGGCCTCAACTTCCTTGTTGAATCTCACCGGCTCCATAATGCCGTCATAAATCTTGTAGACCAAAAAGATTGCGCAAAGCGCCAGCACGATGCAAAGGATCGTTTTCAGTGTCTTGTTCATTATTCTTAGTTTTTATGTTTTTCTAATGGCGAAAAGACTATACGTCAATTCTTGACAAAGTTAGAAAATTGATTTATGAAATGCAATATAATATTTGTAATTTTGCAGACAACAATGAAAGACATCGCAGTTTTAGACAAAATGACGGGAGATGCCTCCTGCATCACAATAGCCGTCCACACCCATCCTGACGGGGATGCGGTCGGGAGCGGCACGGCCTTGCTGAGCTATCTGACAAGAGTCAGAGGCAAGGACGCGGCCTTGATCGTACCTGACAGAGTTCCCGACACCATCTCGTTCATCACGGAAGGGATCGAGCCGGGAAGGCTGATCGTGTTCGAGCAGGAGCCGGACAAGACCACGGACAGAATAGCGTCCAGCGACCTTATCTTCTGCCTGGACTGCGGCTCATTCTCAAGGACGGCCGGTATGGAGGCCGCGCTCAGGGATTCCAAGGCAGGCAAAGTGATGATCGACCACCACCTGAACCCGGAAAGAGAGTGCTTCGATCTGGTCTTCTCCGAGACAGAGATCTCATCCGCCAGCGAGCTTCTGTACGATGTTCTTATGGAAATGCCAGACGTGAACGGAAATGCCTCGGCCCTGCCTTGCGAATGCGCGGCCGCCCTGCTCACCGGAATGACGACGGACACGAACAATTTCGCGAACTCGGTGTTCCCCGGAACCCTTGAGATGGCCGCCGCACTCATCGGAGCCGGCGTCGACAGGGACGGCATACTTTCCAGACTGTACAACAACTACCGTGAGAATAGACTGCGACTGATGGGCTTTCTGATGAGCGAACGCCTCAGGATCACTCCGGACGGGGTCGCCTACATCATTCTGGACGAGGATATTCAGAAAAGATTCGACTTCAGGCGCGGCGAGAGCGAAGGCTTTGTGAATATGCCGTTGTCGATAGCGACCGTGCGGATGAGCATATTCCTGACTCAGGAAGACGGCGTATTCAGAGTTTCCGTCAGGTCGAAGAAAGGGATTTCGGCAAACGCCTGCGCAGCCACTTATTTCAATGGCGGAGGTCACGAGCAGGCCGCCGGCGGGAAACTGGCCGTCGGGAAAGATCTTGGCTCCGCGTCGGATGCCGAGGCATACATATTGAAAGCAACCGGAGAGTTTTTTGCGAGATGACAACGAGACACATCATAATTCCGGCGCTGGCTCTCCTTTTCCTTGCCACATCCTGCGGCAAGGATGAGAATGACATTTACAGCCAGCAGGAAAAGAACATTGAGTCCATCGTCAATTCATTGACCGACAGCAACACCGAGGCGACCGTGGATTATCTGGACGGTTCGGTCCGTGTCACGGTCTCAAGCGGCGACGGCGAGACGCTCAGGGATGGTGGTACCGTCACCTTCAAATACGCCGGCTACCGGATCAGCGGCTCCAGCCTGAGCGCCGGCAACCTGTTCGTCACCAACGACAAGAACTTCGCCGAGTCCTCCAACTGGACGGTGTCTGACAGCACAGTCTTCAAGACAGACACATTCCTGTTCAATGATGACAATTTCGTCAAGGGGCTGAAAGCCGGAATGGAAGGAGTAAAGGCGGGAGACGAATGCTACGTCCTGTTCAGCGGGAAGTACGGATTCGGGAAACATACTACCGGCATCGTGCCCGGCAATTCCGCTTTGGCCTATCATTTGTGGATAAGCAGCGTCTCCAATTAATCAACGAGGAAAAAATAAAAAGGTTATGAATATACTAAAGAAAGGAACTTCATCTTTGCGCTGCGCGGCCGCATTAGCCACACTTGCCTTGGCAGTGTCCTGCGCGAAGGAAACCACCACCTACCAGAACGATGACGTAAAGCTCTATCTGGATGCCTGGATGAGCGTGCACCATCCGGATGTCAAGCCTACGGGACTTGGAGTTTACATCATCGAAGACCAGCCGGGCACGGGAGACGCCGTCTCTGATGATGACTATTACTATTTCATCCGCTATACCTCAACGGACCTTGACGGGAACATCAGCAGCACGTCCGAAGAGAAAGTGGCGCAGCAGGTCGGAAGCTACACAAAAGGCAACTACTATGGCCCGACAGTGATACTTGACTCCTACTATGCCACCCAGCCGGGCATTCTGGATGCCGTCAAGGGGATGAAGGTAGGAGGCACAAGAAAGGTGGTCGTGCCGGGATGGCTGAACTCCACCCTCACTGAGAAGGAGAGCTACAGCACCGCCGAGGAGTTCTATAAGAACAAGAGCGGAAGCAACGCCATCTACACGCTTACATTGACCGACAAGACCGATGACATCTACAAATGGGAGGTCGATTCGTTGGAAAGGTACACCGCCCACAGGATGAACGATGTGGACTCGACGTTCTACGGCTACTACTACCAGCAGCTGAAGGAGCCGACGGACACAACCACGTTTCCGCGTGACACCACGTTCTACATCAACTACATCGGAAGGCTCTTGAACGGGCAGGTGTTCGACACCACCATCGAGGACACAGCCAAATTCTACGGAATTTATTCTTCCTCAAAGACATACGAGCCCCAAATGGTCAAGTTGAACGAGACATATACAGACATCACTCTCGGAGGATCAAGCAGTTCGGACGGAAGCACCACCATCAATGGCTTCTCATATTGCCTTTCCAAAATGAAAGCGTACGAAAAGGGTATCTGCGCGTTCTACTCGGCTCTTGGCTATGGTTACAGTGGCAGCGGAAACGCGATCCCAAGATTCGCACCGCTGACTTTCGAAATTGAGATTGTTGATAACGAAGAATAATCAGGAAGAATAATGTCACAGACACAGACGGCTCCTACCGAGCTTGGAAGTGAGAGCATCGGAAAATTGCTCAAGAAGTACGCAGTCCCTGGCATAATCGCTATGACTGCGTCTTCTCTCTATAATATGGTGGACAGCATCTACATCGGGCATATTCCCGGAAGCGGATCGCTGGCCATCTCCGGACTCGCTGTCACATTCCCGCTGATGAACCTCAGCACGGCGCTGGGCACCCTGGTGGGAGTCGGAGCGGCAACCATGATCTCCGTGCTGCTTGGGCAGCGGAACTACAAGATAGCCAACAAGGTACTGGCCAACGAGGTGACCCTGAACTGCATAGTCGGTCTTCTGTTCACAGTGTTCTGCCTGATGTTCCTGAATCCGATCCTCTATTTCTTCGGAGCCAGCGACAACACGCTGAAATATGCCAGGGACTATATGGAGATCATTCTCTACGGGAATGTCATCACCCATCTTTACTTCGGACTGAACAGCATCATCCGGTCTTCGGGCAACCCGAAGATGGCGATGGGACTTACCCTGTTCACAGTGATTTTCAACAGTATCCTGGACCCGATATTCATTTTCACGTTCGGGATGGGTGTGCGCGGGGCCGCATTGGCGACAGTGATATGCCAGGCCGTATCGCTGGCATATTCAATATACTACTTCACACGGAAGGACAATGTCCTCCGTCTGCCGAAAGGGTTCTTCAGCCTGGAATGGAGAATCGCAAAGGACTCTCTGTCAATCGGTATGGGACCGTTCCTGATGAACTCGGCCTCCTGCATCGTGACGATGTTCATCAACCAGCAGCTTCTCAAATACGGCGGCGACCTCGCCATCGGAGCCTACGGAATCGTCAATAGGATCAATTTCCTGTTCATTATGGTTGTGATGGGATTCAATCAGGGAATGCAGCCTATAGCGGGATACAACTTCGGAGCGAGGAAATATTCAAGAGTCCGCGAGGTTTTCCTGCGCACATCGATGTGGGCCACCATCGTAACCGGACTTTGGTTTGTAGCCTCGGAGTTTTTCCCGAATATGATGGTCAGCATATTCACTAATGACCCAAGCCTCAAGGAAGTGGCTGACAAAGGTTTGAGAGTGATGAACCCGGTGGTGCTGATCGTGGGGTGGCAGATGGTGTCCACGAACTTATTCCAAAGCCTTGGAATGGTGAAGAAGTCCATTTTCCTGTCACTCAGCCGTCAGTTGCTCTTCCTTGTGCCGCTGCTGTACATAATGCCGTTGTTCTTTGACATCCACGGTGTGTTCGTGGCCTTCCCGATCTCCGATGCGCTGGCCTGCGTCACGACACTGTTTATGATCGGAAGTCTTATGCGCAAGTTCAGCAAGCTCAAGGACGGGGACGAACCGACAATCCTCGGCAGCGCCATTTCATAACGGAATAATAAAGCCCATAATAATATGAACGAACAACATAAAATAATCAACATCGGACGCCAGTTCGGCAGTGGCGGCAAACTTGTCGCGCAAAGAATAAGCGAGACACTCGGCATACCCGTCTATGATAACGAACTGATTTCCAAGGCTGCGGACGAAAGCGGATTCAGTAAGGAATTGTTCGAGCGCAGCGATGAGAAGAGAAGCATATTCAACATTTCCTCCTTCTTCGGCACCGGAAGGTTCGGCACCGCGCGGAACTACGTCGGCGACAACGAGCTTTTCAAAATCCAAAGCGAGGTGATCAGGAATATAGCGGCGAAAGGCTCCGCGATCTTCGTTGGTAGATGCTCCAACTACATTCTTCGCGACCTTAGATGTCTTGACGTGTTCATCACGGCCCCTCTGGAGGATCGTGTGAAAAGGGTCGCCGAAAGACTGGAAATAAGTCCGGACGAAGCGCGCAACAGGATCGGAAGGCAGGACAGGACCAGAGAGACATACTACAACTTCTTCACTTTCGGAAACTGGGGAGCGTCGTCTGACTATGACCTGTGCATAGATTCCTCTCTGCTTGGAATAAACGGAACGGCGGACTTTATAATAGAATTCGGGGAAAAGGCTGGATTGATCTAAGAATATGACCGATTCCAGAACAAGGAAAATAATACTGACAACGGTCGCCGCGGCAGCTATGATAATAGCCGTCGTGGCCGGAAAGACCGCATCGGGGAAACGTGGGAATGAGACTGAGGAGTCGCATCCGGTTCCGGTAAACCTCAACAAGACTCTCACGAACGAAATGTCCGACACATCCTGCCTGGCCGGATTCGACAAGATGGTAAAGGACTACCTGACCTACTGGGGAATACACGGGGCATCGCTGTCGGTTATGAGAAACGATTCTCTGCTCTTCGCCAAAGGCTACGGGGAATCGGACACTGACAAGAAAATGGAGCCCGGGAATATTCTTAGAATGGCATCCGTCTCCAAATTGGTCACAGCCGTAGGAATAATGGTTCTTCAGGAAAGAGGGCTGCTAAATCTGAAAGACCACGTGTTCGGTCCGGACGGAATCCTGAACGACTCCACTTATG
>CAVBMN010000057.1:0-15793 GCA_963596515.1 bacterium | reverse complement strand
AAAAGTACTCATTATCAATGGTCATCGTTCACCAAATATAATGAAAAACTATTAAATTATAGTGTCAATCTTCAGTGTTTCTTTTTTACATAGTGGCGTGTTGTCAGATTGATCGTTCCTTTTGAGAAGTTAAGCCGGTTCCCGAAATTTTCTGTAAAAGGTAGTGAATATTCCGTTGCCTCCGTTCAGAAAGTTCCTTACGAAACGCTTTCAGCACGATGTAACCTGGAAACACTTGCGTTTGGTCTTCGGCTGAAAAACTTGCATTTGGAGTAAGGACTTTTTCAAGCGAAACCTTGTCTCGGCTATCTCAGGGCATTTGACCGTGAAGGAGTTTCGTAAAAATCAGTGGCGACAAGCAATTGATTTCTTTTGACGTGCGTTCGTTAAGACTTTCTTTTGAAGTCGCTCCGAATTATTCCAACAAAGCGAAGACGGAAGTCTGATTTTTGGCAACGTGCAAAAATTAGGAATCAGACTTCCGTCATTCGCCACTTCTATTGATTCTAAGAACTTTAGAAGTATATTCTAATTAGATTCTTCGAAACGAGATCAGAACGTCGCGATGAACTCATCAATAGTGGCACCTTCAGGCAGGGCGGAGGCGACACGGGCCTTTAGACGCTGCTTGCCTTTCGTTACGGAGGTCGGGGATATTCCCATCATTGCGGCCATCTGCTTGCCGGAGAAACCAAAACGGAGGAGGACGGCGATACGCAACTCAGCGGCGGTCAGGCCAGGGAACGAAGCCTTCAACCTCTCAGTGAAATGGTTGCAGACATCATCCAGAATCTTCTCCAGCCGCCCCCACTCGGCGTCGGACAGATAGCGTGCGTTCTGCTGGAGCGACATAACCAACTTGTCCCTGAACATCAGCACCGAACGCAACTCGCTGCGCTCCGACTCGCTCTCGTGAAGCAAAGTCCTGCTCTCCCCTATCTCGCTGTTCTTCCGCTCGATGGCCTCGTCCCGGTTCCTTAAACGTCTCCTGAACATACGCACAATCACGTACAACGTCACGATCAGAGACAGAACCGCAGCCACGGCCGAACCTATTATCCGGCTTCTGGACGAGCGGATGTCAGCCTTTTCGGCCTCGACACTGTTCTCGATGATCTTGTCGTTCTGCTGTGAGGCTTCCAGCTGGCTCTTGATCTCATTATGGATGGTCAGATACTTGACGGCGTTTTCTTTGTCATCAAGCAGGTCGCGATATACAATGTAGGAAAGCTGCGAACCTGAAAGTTTCGCTATCAGATCCGGAGCCTCCATCTCTTTCGCGGCATAGAACAATGCCGAATCAGGAATATTCATTTTCCGAAAAGCGTCAGCTAATACGGCATAACGAACCCTGGATTTCCTTTTTCCTTCCCTGAAAAGCCTTTCCTGCGTGCGGACAGCTGTCGAGGCGCATTCCAAAGCCTTGTCAAACTGACCGTTACGGCTGTAGCACGCCCCAAGATTATAAAGAGCCCTGGCATAGTCACTATCCTCTCCTTTGGAGATTTCTGCGGCACGATTGGCATATTCAATGGCCTCCGAATAGTCCCTGTTCTCGTCTCCGAGGAACAATGAGCGGTGCGACAGATTAATGAGAGCCGTCACCTGAAACGGCAGCGATCCCGCCTTTTCAGCCTCTTCCAAACCTTTCTCCAGATAAGGCAAAGACGCTTCATACCACTTGCGGTCATTCAGCACGACAGCGTAGCGCAGATTGATCATAGCGGCAAGCATATGATTGTCAGAGCCTTTGACCTCCTTCGTGGCGTGAAGCAGATCGTTGGCCCATTCCGCCTGGGTTCCAGTTTTGTTGTCCTCACGGACCACCGCGCGAAGATAATACGCCTGCGCCTTCCGGTCCCTGTTGCCATACTTCAGGAAATAGTCTACCCCAACATTCATCAGCGCCTCATCAATTCCCGGTTTGTAGGCGTTATACTCCGCGAATGTCTTCAACAGACAATAGGATGCATAGAGATAACGTCCGGAACTTTCTGAATATGAAGCCGAATCAAGTATTGTCAAAGCGCTGTCAGGCCGGGAGTCCAAAAGACTCTCAGCCCGACTTAAATCCTCAGGAAGCCTGTCTCCGCGGCCGCACGAAAAGGCCAGGAAAGCACAGACAATGAATATGATCGCAAGAAACTTTCTCATCATAACTTTCACAGGCATCTAGTCGTCCGTTGGTTAGCCCAGCCGGCTTTTGCCTTACCACAAAGTTAGGAAAATATTCCAGAAGAAGTGAGTTAATCTCGCCTCTTCTGAAATATTTCCAATCCAGTCACTTCAATATTCATATTCTATTTCCCGCCCAGACCCTTTCCGCCACCGATTCGGGAAGCCTCATCAATGTTCCCGACTTTGCGGGCACGGGTCTGCTGAGCCTTGCCGAAGCGCCACGTTAGTCCGATGTGGGCGACCTGAGCGTAATATTTCTGTTTAATTATTGAGCTGTTCACATCACCGAGAACAGTGCTGGAGAGCCCCAGACAATCCAGATTCGTGCACGAACTACGAAGAACATCATCCAGATTGAGAGACAGGATAAGGCGGTTGTCAAGCATCGTCTTCTTCACACCTATATCCATTGAATAGAGTCCGTGCAATTTGAAGTAGCCGTAGGCCATCGGGGACCGGTAGAAACCGTCCAGCTGCACTTTCCAGTCTTTCGGAAAGTTGAAAGTGAAGCAGGTGTAGCCTGAAAATGTGAATGATTTATTCCTTTCGAGGTCTGCTGTCTTGGCGTCAGAGTAGAGCCCGTTGACATTGAGAGTCCACGCAAGCCATTTGGCGATAGGGAGTTCCGTCATATTGAAGGACAACGCGGCCATATTCTGTCTGCCATAGTTCGTCCAGGTCAGAAGCTGGTCACCGTTTTCCTTGAGTTCAGGAAACTGCGAGAACATTCCGCCCGTGTGGCTGAACGAGGCGGCGAGCGAGAAATGCTGGCCAAAACCGGCGCTCAACGATACCTGGTCTGAATATGCCGGACGCAGATCCGGGTCACCGACATTGTAGGTGTGAGCGTCTATGTAGTTCTCCACCGGATTGAGAGCCATATAGTTAGGACGCTGGATTCTTCTCGTGTATGACAACGCGAACCTAAGGTCGGCTGACGGATTGAAGCCCACGAAAGCTGTCGGGAACAGGTCGAAGTAACTGCGTCTGCTCTCGTCTCCGGCCGAGATCCAATCTCCGAACGAGTTGGTATATTCACCCCTCAATCCAGCCTTGGCGGTCCACTTGGGGCCGAATTGCGCGGCAAGCGAGAGGTAAGCGGCACCGATGTTCTCACTGTACTTGAATCTGGTCTCGGAGTTCACGGCAAACGGGCCGGTCTCGGTCTTGACAGTCGTGTTGCCGGTCTTGGAAAAAGCCCACTTGGCCCCGGCCTCAAGTCTGGCGAAATTGAACACAGTGGCCTCATAGTCAGCCTTCGCGGACCAGATGTCCACCTTGTTGTCCGAGTCGATGTTCCTCGTGGAAGGAATCCACTCCGAACCGCCCATATTCCTTGTGAAAGTCTTCTGGTCATTTCCTGTCCAGTCAGAATTGTGATAGTAGTCCAGATTGAATGTGACCTCGGAATTGGTCGCCTCATTGAATATGTGCGTGAAGTTCACATTGCCGTTGGTCTGACGGCTCTTGTCCTCGTTCCACGTGGCGGACTCGGCACGCTCAAGTTCCTGGTCTCCAAGTGTCTGCGTGGTGACATTGTGGTCTCTGTCGGACTTCATCACGTTGCGTGAGCCCGGCAGGTTCACGATGAAACCCAAGGTGTTCCTCTTGTCAATGAACCAGTCGTTGCCGAAACGCACCTGCCAGTTGTGGTACCTGTCCTTCTGGAGGGACTGAGCGAGAATCCGGAACGGAACGTCATTCTGTGTCAGCTTGTTATCTATGTTCATATCTATGTCCATATCATAAATTCCCTGATAGGCGGAGACGAAGGTATTTGTCTTGGCCGTCCTGTAGCTGAGGTTTCCGTTGATATGCTCACGGAGAAGGAAACGGTCGGTGCTTCCGAAATACATTCCGCCGTCATCCGTGCCGAGTTCTCCGTTCAGGCCGGACAAGGCGTTGCGCTTGGTCTTGATGTTGATGATACCACCCTGTCCCTCAGCGTCATACTTAGCGGACGGATGCTCCATCAACTCAAACTTGTCGATGGAGGATCCCGAAGTCGATCTCAAAAGGGCCTCAAGCCCCTTCCCGTCAAGATAGGACGGACGGCCGTCAATCCAGACCTGGACTTTCTTTCCGTTCAAGGTCACGTTACCGTCCTTGTCGATGGTCACTCCAGGAGCCTTCTTGATGAGGTCCAAAGCGTTACTTCCCTGGGAGAACGCACTTTGCGAGACGTTCATCACCAGCTTGTCAATCTTCATCTCCACGAGCTTCACTCGCTCTGTGACGGTCGCGCCGGAAAGCATCTGAGTGTCCTCGGACATATTCAACGGCCCGATCTCATTCACGCCGGAAACGACTCGCACATTCTTGAATATATCCTTGTAGCCGATGAGCGAGGCCTTGATGATATACTCACCGGGCGCGGCCTGAAGTGAATATATTCCTTTGTCATCACAGGTGGCACCGGCGGCCAATGTGCTGTCCGGCCTCATAAGTGCGACGGTTGTCCATCCGAGAGGTTCGCCGGTAGCCTTGTCCAGCACCATACCTTTAATTTCCGAAACATTCTGGCGGGCGGCGGAGGCGTTGGCTCCACCGATAACCAGCATCGCGGCAATCAACAATAATCTTAATCCTTTCATTTTCTTCTTCAATTTTTCACGGTGCAAAGTTACGGTGGATTTCCCGGTACAAGATGGGTGGACAGTGGACAGATCAAAACCATAATCAGTTAAGTATCAACATTAAAGATGCAGACAACGTGGACAAGTTCCACACGTCCTCATTATCGACGAATGTCGCCTCGCCCTTCAGACACGTAAAGTGGTAGGGACGGCAACGGTTCCTTACAACAGAAAGATATTCATTAAGTGAATATTTTTCCGTCAGAATCTATTGCAGAATTTTCAAAAAATTCAGAAATTGCAGGGGTATTAGTAAACGGCAAAAAATAAGTTGCCACAGATTTGGCAAAGATTTTTGAGGATAGATTCGCTTTGCGCAACTTTTCTACGCTCGGCAGAGCCAAAACAAGTTTTGCCTTTGCACTCGCTTATCGAAAAGTTTTCTTTTGGAAGAAGGAGTGTGCCGGTGGCATATGACTGATGAGAAAAGAAATATAGACCAAAAAGATTGCCGAAGGTGATGCAAGTTATTTTTTAACGGTTACTCAACGAAGTAAACGACACGCAACTTATGCACCGGAGAAAACTTCTTATCTGGACTCTATGCCTGCTGTCCCTGTCGCAGACGAAAACTTCAAGCCTGTTGTTCGCCGGTCCTGCGAATCCCGGCATCATCACCGTGACCCAAAGCGACGGGTCCAAAATCAGGATTCGTGTCCACGGAGATGAGTTTCACAACTATGTCACAACAGTAGAGGGCTACACCCTCGCCGCCGATGCGGACGGTGACTGGGCGTTCGCAAAACTTGACGGCAACGGACTTCTTGTCCCGACATCCGTCAAGGCTAAACCTGCAAGCCAACTGACCGACTCGGAACGCAAGGTTCTTGGCACTCTGCGGAAGAATCTGCAACCTCTGCGGATGACCGAACTGCAAAAAAGGCTGAAAGCCGAGCGGACATATTCATTGGACACCCGCGCCTCGAATGCCGCGGAATGCCTTCCGCCACTTCTGGTACGCACAACTTGGAGACCTGTCGGGAAAAAGAAAGTACTGGTGCTGCTTGCTGAATATCCCGACCGTCCTTTCACGAACGGGAGCAATGAGGCATTCAATAACTTACTGAATTCCAGGAATTACACAAAAGGAGGAGCAACCGGAAGCGTCTGGCAGTACTTCTACGACAACTCCAACGGACAGTTCGATCCGGATTTCACCGTTGCGGGGCCGTACAAACTCTCCAAAAACAGGGCATACTACAAGGACAGGCCGGAAGAAATGGTCGCCGAAGTCGCCCGTCTTGCCAACAGCGACGTGGATTTCAGCCAGTTCGCCGAGAACGGAATGGCTCACGACATCTTCGTGTTCTACTCCGGCGGAGCGGAAAGCACCGGTGATCCGAACGGAATCTGGCCTCACCGCAACTGGCTGAAAAACCTGATCCTCGACGGGGTCACGATTCCGGGATACGCTTGTAGTTCCGAGCTGGTGCCAGGCGCGGTGGGGAACAATACCCTCACGGCCATAGGCACGTTCTGCCACGAATTCGGGCACATCCTCGGATGGCCGGATCTCTACGACACTGTCAAACGCAACTATACGGAATGCGACGTTCCAAGGTGTTTCTCGCTGATGGCCCACGGGAGCTACAACAACAGCAGCCGCACTCCCCCGGCACTCAGCATCCTCGAAAGGTGGATGATGGGCTGGGCCGAACCGGAAGTGCTGGAGACCACCGGGGAATATTCATTGCCGGCGATTACGGAGGGCAAAGGCTACCTCGTCAAGACCGAGTCGGTGGGGGACTATTTCCTGCTTGAATGCCGCGGTGCCGGAAAGAACGAATGGGACAAAAAGGAATATCTCGATTTCTACGGGCTGGGTGCCGACTGGGGACTTCTGATCTATCACGTCAGGAATGAAAGCGACAACTGGATGGGGAACACCGTGAACATCACCCCTGGAAAAGAGCACTACAAGATCTACTATTCCAATCCGAATTCAATGGGCATTTATCATCCGCAATACCTGCCGACGCATTGTTTCTTCCCTGGCGGAAGGAACGTGACAGCGATCTACAGCGACAACGAGTCCAAGTTCCTGGCGGCAAACGGAAGAAAAACGATGGTCGAAATTCCTTCGATCAGACTCGACGCAGCGGAGGGTGCCGTGAAACTGTCTGTAATAAAGCGCAACGGTAACATCACCGATGTCAAGTCAAGCGTGTTCCAGCACGACATCATCCTAAGTTGGAAAGACGACCTCTCCTCCGGATGGACCGTCGAATGGAAGCCTAAGGGTGGCGAGGCGAAATCAATCACCGGTCTCACCTCCTCCGAAGTGCATATTCCTTTGCTGAAGGACGAGCAGGACTATGTGATCACAATCACGGGCAACAAGAACAGCAAGATTTTCCTGACCCTTAAGACGGAGAAATCCGGCTCCGGCTTCCCGAGGATCCAACTTTCGAAAGCTAACCCGACATCGGAGGAGAAGGTTCTGATGACACTGGTTGACTGTGGCGAGGTAAGCGACATCCAATGGATTGTAGACGGTGCCAAGACGGACGGCTATCTCAACCTGCGCAAGGGTGAGCACTACGTCCAGGCCGTTCTGACAAAGCCGGACGGAGCCGTTGAATATTTCGCAAGATACATAAATGTAATCCTATAATATTCATTGAATATGAAAACCGCATTCAGAATATTCACAACGCTTCTTTCCTGCATCCTCTTTTCCGCCTGCAACGGCAACAAGGAAGACAATAACTACCAGGAAGAATTTTCCGTCGCCGAGGATTTGGGAATATATCAGAACGGCAAGTCGGTGCTCACTTTCCTCAAGAACAAGCACCAATATTACTGCAATCCGACGGAAAAGATCCTGCGGATCATCGACAACGAGGGAACACGGGATGTCACCGTGAAACTGGACGCTATGCCTTCCACTTCCGGGACAGTCAGCGGAACCGTCTCCGGGAATATGGGAATCACCGGATTCAGTTTCAGCGAGTTGAAAGTCCTAAAGATTGACAACAGGACGATCTGGCTCTGGTCGGACAAGGACCAGGTCGGATTCATCCTGCCTTCCACCGGAATGCAAGCCACAAAAGCCAATCAATAATCTCAATAAGCGGACTTCAGGGCCAGGTGGCCGGTCTCCAGATGATCAACAATTCCGGTTTTCCCTACCGCCACCACTTCGATGGCAATCAGAGGATTCAGTTCCATAAACGCCGGGCCTGATTTATTTTCAATTCCCTACTCCCACTCTATTGTTGCAGGCGGTTTTGAGGAAATGTCATAGACTACGCGGTTGACCCCCTTGACCTTGTTTATGATGTCGTTGCTGACCTGAGCGAGGAAGTCATACGGGAAGTGGAACCAGTCGGCAGTCATCGCGTCGGTGGAGACCACGGCACGCAGGGCCACCGGATTCTCGTAGGTTCTCTCGTCACCCATCACTCCTACACTCTTGATCGGCAGCAGGATAACCCCGGCCTGCCAGATGGCGTCATAAAGATTCGCGGCCTCAATGCGGGGATCCGAAGCGGAAGGAAGATGAAGGGCGGTGCAATCATATTCCCGAAGACCTTTTATGAATATGTCATCGGCCTCGCGGAGGACATTCAGCTTTTCCTCCGTGATGTCGCCGATGATGCGGATGGCGAGTGACGGGCCAGGGAAAGGATGCCGTCCGACAAGTTCCTCCTTGATGCCGAGGGCGCGGCCGACCCTGCGGACCTCGTCCTTGAAAAGGGCGCGCAGAGGCTCGACAATCTTCAGGTTCATCTTCTCCGGAAGACCACCCACATTGTGGTGCGACTTGATCTTGGAGGCGATGCCCTCGATGCCGGCGGACTCGATCACATCTGGGTAGATGGTTCCCTGAGCAAGCCAGCGGGCGTTCTCAATCGTGCGGGCATATTTGTCGAAGGTCTCGACGAAGAGCCTTCCGATAATCTTTCTCTTGGCCTCCGGCTCTGTCACCCCGGCAAGAGCGTCAAGGAATTCCTTGGAAGCGTCAGCGCCGATGACATTAAGATCCATATCCTTGTATGAGGCCAAAACATCCTCATATTCATTCTTCCTCAACAAGCCGTTGTTAACGAATATGCAGGTGAGGTTGTGGCCGATTGCCTTGTTCAGAAGTACGCCAGCGACCGTCGAATCGACTCCGCCGCTGAGTCCGAGGATTACCTTCTCGTCCCCAATCTGTTCCCTGAGGCTGGCGACGGTCGTCTCGATGAACGAGGCAGGAGTCCAGTCACCCTTGCAGCCGCATATTCCCAAAGCGAAATTGCCGAGGATTTTCGTGCCCTCAGTCGTGTGGAACACCTCCGGATGGAACTGCACGGCGTAGGTCTGTTCGCCCTTGATGTGGAAGGCGGCGTTGGCGACGCTCTCGGTCGAGGCGATCACCTCAGCGCCCTCAGGTAAACGGGCGATCGTGTCCCCGTGTGACATCCAAACCTGTGAGTGTGCCGAAACTCCCTTAAGCAGAGGAGATTCAGGATCAACGACATCCATCATCGCGCGGCCATATTCACGGGCAAGCGATCCGAGCACCTCGCCGCCGAACTTGTGGGCGAGATACTGCGCGCCATAGCATATTCCAAGAAGAGGGAATTTGCCTTTGATGCCGCTAAGGTCGATCTGCGGGGCGTTCTTGTCGCGCACCGAGCAAGGACTACCGGAGAGGATGACTCCTTTGACGGTCTCGTCCAGCGCCGGCACTTTGTTGAACGGATAGATTTCGCAATAAACGTTCAGTTCGCGGAGCCTGCGCCCGATGAGCTGCGTGACCTGCGAACCGAAATCCAGAATGATGATTTTTTCTGTCATAGACGGACGGGGAATTTAGACTTCAAAATTAATCCAATTTTTCCAATGCGGCAAGAAATTGTACAGTGAAGTCAGACATTCAGCATTTGAACAAGTCATCCAACGTGATCGTGTTCTGGAAGATACCGCTGTATTCATTGTATGCCAATCCGTATGTGGAAATCAAGACATTATGGATCACGGTACGACGTGGGAGAGCCTGAGATAAGATATTTTGCCTGTGTGTCAACGTTTTGTAATAGTTTTTATCGACACGAAACTCTTCATTGTAAAACTTCATCTCGCACATATCCACCACATTGTCTTTTCTTTCAATCAGAAGGTCGATCTGTGTGCCTTCCTGTTTGTCATCCCCTGTCCGAGTCCAGGCGGACATCGTTGACGACACACCCAAGATACTTAGCGCTGACTTAATCTGCGTGGTATGCCTCAGGCATACTTCCTCGAAAGCCAAGCCACGCCAACTTACAACGCTTTGGTTTGACTGCCCGTGCAACCAGAACTCCGGATCGATGCCTGTTTTACCCTCCACAAACCGAATATGGAATATGCAAAATGGATCTATCAGCCGATAGTGAATATTCCTTCTGTTCTCGCCAAATGGAACATAAGCCATAATGAAATCGCTCGCCACAAGAGCCTTAAGCATCTTGCCGAACGCTCCGCTATCCTGGACATTCAAACCTTCCGATAATTGTTGCCTTGTGTATCCTATGCGACGTTTACCAAGAAAGCGAACTATACGTTTCATTTCTTCAGGATTGCTGAAAACAGATGCGAACAAACGGTCGAATTCATCGTGAAGACGAGGATGTTCAGCAAAAAACATCTGATCAATATTTTGGGACAAACTCAAACCTCCACGGAAATAGTTCAGATAGTATGGAATACCACCAAGTATCATATTGCTCTGGACGATATCATAACGGGACATCCTAATCGCGTTTGATTCAAAATATTCCTCACATTCCATCAATGTGAAAGGAGATAACCTCATCTCACAAGTGACACGGCCATACAAACCACCGTGATTGTTGATAAGATTGTCCAAAATCCAGGAATTGGCACTTCCGCATACGATCAGCATCAAATTATTCCTATGGCAGGCCCAATTATTCCAAAAGCCTTCAAAAGCGGTGATAAACCCCGATTTTGGAGTGTCCAACCACGGCAATTCATCCAGAAACACGACCTGCCGGCTACCATCATCTTTGCTTTGCAGCCACTGCTCCAACATAAAGAAAGCCTCTATCCACGAACCGGGGCATTTGCTTTTTCGCATACCGTGCAACTGCAAGGAAAAATAAAACTGGCGAAGCTGGTCTTTTATCAGATTCTTCCTGCCCTTATCATCAACTGGAGACAGCCCGGCGTGTCTGAAAACAATCCGGCCACGCATTGCCTCATCAACAAGATATGTCTTGCCAACACGTCGTCTTCCATATATTGCGACAAACTCAGCCTTTCCACTGTTATACAAATGCTCCAGTTCCGCCAATTCGTGCTTTCGCCCAATAACGCCCATTGCCTTATAATTTTCTACAAAGATACAAAATATTCATTTCACCGAAAGATATCCGCACATTTTTGCGGGATATCTTTCATTTAAGGGAGCAATCTACAACAGGAGCGTAAAATATAAAGATTCCGACTTCCTCAAAATTTATTTGGCGTTTTTCCCGGAAATCCTCAAAATGTTGAGTTAAACTTTCAGGAAACAGTTCTTCTTGTAGAGGAAATAGAGCAGGAGCCAGCAGAGGGCGAAATAGCCGAGGCTGAAGACGAGTTTGGACCAGCTTTCGGGAAGGAGGCCCATAACACCGCCGAAGAAGAAATCCGTCATCGAATCGAAGCGCAATATCCTTTGTCCCAAATAAATGGTAATCGAGTTCATACCGACGACCTGGAAGAACAGGACGCCTTTGCGCCATCCTTTGACATCTATAAGATAGTAGAATATGGCGAACAGTCCGACCGACCAGGCAGCGGCGGCAAGCACGAATGTGCTGGTCCACAGACTCTTGATAACCGGGAACCAGATGGACCAGACGGCGGCGATGACCGCCAGGACAGCTGCGGCGGCAAGCATCTTCACGGTCTTGCGGTTGCCCGAGTCACTGGACTCCTTGACATAGCGGCCGGTGAACATTCCAAGCAAAGCGGTCACAACGGCCGGAATCGTGCTCAACAGACCTTCTGGGTCACCAAGGCCTTTCTTGTAGATGTGGTTCGGCATCAGGATCCTGTCGATGTAATAGGCGATGTTGCCCTCCTTGGAGAAGGAGTCGGCACCCGCCGGAGCATCAGGGGCAACCACAAACCTCAAAAGCAGGAAATATCCGACCAGAATGCCGATGGCGACTCCCCACTGGGTTTTCTTTCCAGTGTACAAATATAGAATCGCTGCCAAGGCCCAAGCCAGTCCGATCCTGCCAAGAACACTCGGAAACCTCTGCGTGGCGAAGTGGAACTGGAATATTCCCTGATAGACAAGGCCTAAGAATATCAGGACGCAGGCGCGGCGCAGCACGTCGAGGCAGAGCCTGGAGCGAGACATTCCCTTCGCCAGTTTCTTGGACGATGAATATGGGAATGTCATTCCCGATATGAACAGGAACAGAGCGAAGATCGTGTCGTGGTGATGGAAGCCTTCCCACGACACGTGGGACATCTGGGTGGCCAGCCAGCAGTTTTCGCCGCCAGGGAACAAGCCACAGGCATTGACAATGATGGCGCTGAGGCCCATTATGAACATCATATCAAAGCCTCTCAGAGCATCAAGCGAAAGGAGGCGGCCGTTTGGTGAAGATTCTTTGTTTGACATATATTTTTTACGTTTATTCTACTACAATCTCATCCACGAATATGAAAGCGGAGTGGCCACGGCCTGGATGCCAGTCTGGGATCGGACACACAACAGGAGCCTTGATGCGGATGTAACGGGCATTGGACTCTTGGAATGAAATAGGGATCTCACGAAGGCCGTCCGGGTCGGAAGGCTTGTCTGTGACCACGTCAAGATGAGCCACGGCATCGAAATTCTCTCCGTCATCGGAAAGGCTGATTTCAATCAACGATGGGGCGAAAATGTAGTTCAGTTTGTCAACCAAGATGCAGATGGTGACTGATGAATATGTCGGAGCCTCCTCTCCCAAATCAATAGTGACATCCATCGGTTCCTCGTTCCATGCCACAAAGCTGTCAGTGCTGAAGTTGGTGCCACCACGGAGACCATCCACAAGGGATTCATCAGGTTGCCACCTATAGTTCCAGGCCTTCTCGGTCCTGACAACGAGTGGTCTGTGATAAGCCTTGTTTGCAAGAATGTCACGTGAATATACCACGGATTCCACTCCATCCCGAAAAACAGCCGCCTTTACGGTAGCCGGCCTCTCACCGAACACGAACGGAGCTTCATAGAGCCGTGAGCTTGTGGTTGGTTCGGAACCGTCAACCGTGTACCGGATCTCAGCGTCACCGGCCGTGTGGAAAGTGAACTCGACACCCTCTTCCAGCGAACGGTGCTGATCGATCACCCCGAAGATGTGTTTGGCGTAATTATAGCCCATATTCTCGTACAACGATGCCATCCTTGACATATCCTTCATAAACCTGTCGAACGACTTGCGGCCCGGCAAACACCACTGGACCTCACTCAAAGCGGCCAGGCGAGGAAGCAGCATATACTCCAGATGAGAGTCCGTGGAGATAAACTCTGTCCAAAGATTCGCCTGAACCCCAAGGATGTGTGATTTCTGCACATCTGTCATTTCTGGAGTAAACGGCTCATATTCATAGACTTTCCAGACAGGGAGATAGCCGCCGATGCCGTCAGGCTCGGACTCCTTGTTCTCGCTCTGGCAATAGTCGAAGTACATATTTCTGTTCGGGGTCATTATGACATCGTGGCCAAGTCCGGAAGCCTTGATCCCACCTTCGGAGCCACGCCAAGACATAACAACCGCGTCAAGCGGAGCGTTTCCCTCAAGAATCTCGTCCCAGCCGACAAGCCTCCTCCCGTGCTTCTTCAGAAATTCACCAACACGTTCTGTGACATAACCTTGCAGCAGTTGTTCCGCCGTGCGGCCAGCGTCCGGTTCGATGCCGAGAGCCTTGATTCTGGCCTGACACTTAGGGCATGCAGCCCAACGGTCCTTCGGGCACTCGTCGCCGCCGATGTGGATATATTCATAAGGGAAGATGTCCATAACCTCCGTCAGAACATCCTCGATGAACTTGTAGGTCTTCTCATTACCTGCGCAGAGGACATCCTGCGAGATTCCACCGTAGGCCGAGACTTCGTAAGGGCCTCCCGTACAACCCAACTCAGGGTACGAGGCCAATGCGGCAAGCATATGTCCTGGAAGGTCAATTTCAGGCATAATGTCAATTCCGAGAGAGGCTGCATATTCAACAACAGAACGGAGTTCCTCCTTTGTGTAGAAGCCGCCGTAAGGCTCATCGTCCGGGCCGATGTCCGTTCCTCCCCTGCCGAGTCTGTTGCCTTTTCTCCAGGCTCCGATTTCGGTGAGGCGAGGCAGCGAATCTATCTGGATCCTCCATCCCTGATCGTCAGTAAGATGCCAGTGCAGCACATTCAGTTTGTGCAGTGCCATAATGTCCAGAACCTTCATCACTTCCTTCACCGGAAAGAAATGTCTGCTGCAATCCAAATGCAGTCCCCGATGGACGAAACGAGACCAGTCACGGATCTCCACATCGGGATATTTTCCGTCATCGCTCCTCAATTGCCTCAACGTCTGTCCGGCGTAAAGGAAGCCACGGGAAGAGGCCGCCGTCACCGTCATCCTGCCGTTTTTTATGAATATGCGGTATTCCTCGTCACTCAGCGTCCTGTCCGTCACATCGTTCCGTTCACATTCATCGGCATCGGAGAATCCTCCGAACAAACGGACCTCCTGCGGCTCAGGAATCACTGAGACGATGTCAGAATATTCATTATGCCCCGTGCAGGATGCCATCAACGTCAGGGAGATGGCGGCAAGAATGGACTTGAGTGAAGGCTTCATATTCATAAAATCAGATTATTCCGAGCATACGGACTTTGGCGATGTAGCTGGCTCCGATGGCGCCGGCCTTTTCGCCAAGACGGGTGACAATGATCGAAGTGTCGTTGCTGACTATCGCGAGGGCGAGCTTGTTCACGCTGCCTTTGATAGGAGTCATTAGATATTTATGCGCGCGTGCGAGGGAACCAGCTATGACGATCACTCCCGGATTGAACAGGTTGATCATCCCGGCGATCGCCTGACCGAGAGCCCTGCCGACTTTCTCGATCGCCTCAATTACGACAGTGTCCTCGGCATCGGCGGCATCAAGTATGTCATTCAGAGTGATTTCCTCGCCAGCCTTGAATTTCTTGCTCAGAAGTGACGGCTGACCGGCCGCCATCTCCTCAAGCACAATTCTGTGAAGGGCCGAGCCAGATGCCTCGGTCTCAAGGCAGCCGATCTTGCCGCAGCGGCATATTCGTTTATTATCGAATATAGGAAAGTGGCCGATCTCACCGGAGAAGCCTGAGCGGCCATAGCCCAGCTTGCCATCGATGATCATTCCAAGACCAAGTCCCCAGCTCACGTTGAAGACAAGGAATGTCTTCTCCGGACTCTCGCTGGACATATATTCAGCGTAGGCGATGGCTCTGGAATCATTCTCCACATAGACCGGCAGTCCCAGTTCCTTCTCCAAGATGCTCGCTATCGGCTTGTCCTCGCTTATGAAATAGGAGAAGCAATAGCCGGAATTGCAGTTGACACGGCCCGAGAATATGAACCCGTAGCTGCGGATCTTCGAGAGGTCAACCTTGGAGGATTTCAGACAGTCCCGGACGACATCGCACATCCTGCGGCAGGATTCCTCGGTGTTGGTCAAGGTAAACCTGATGTTCTCCTTATAGAAGATCAACTCTCCCATAAAGTTTGTGACCGCCACGGAAAGATAGTCCTGCTTCACGTCCACTCCGACAAAGTTGCCGGCCTCCGGATTAAGCCCATAGATCACCGGCTTGCGACCGCTGGAAGACTCCATCTTGCCGATCTCCTTCACGAAGCCGTCATCAATCAGGTCGGTCACAATTCTGGAGGCAGTCGGGACGGAAGTGTCATATTCACGGCTCAGATCCGCGAGCGTGAACTGCTTGTCATAGACGCAATTCTCCAGAATCAGATGCTTCA
>CAVBMN010000056.1:0-16244 GCA_963596515.1 bacterium | reverse complement strand
CTCCGAATGGTATCTGGTAGCGGACAATATGGGGCGGATGACAATCGAGGACCTGCGGGTCAGCGATGAAACTGCCTATGAATCTTATGAATATATAAATGAAGGTGAGTGGGATGTCAACCGTAGCCGTGCTCGCAAGGCCGGACGGTGTGGCCTTGTCACCAAATCCGACGGATATGAGATCTGTTGGGGCGTAGGAAGTTCGGGCTGGCACACTTACACCGTGCGGTACTTGCTTACAGGACTGGTCAAGGGACACGAGGATATGGACGGATTCAACCATATGTTTGTGACGCGTGGTCTTGGATCCTCCCCTCAGTCCATAGTCTTGACAATCAGAAAGCCGGGACTGGAGTTCACTACGGAGAACACAAAAGTCTGGGCGTTCGGATTCCGTGGCGAGATCCACATGGAAGGTGGTGCCGTGGTAGCCAGAACAACCGAGCCTTTTACCAGAAAGAGCGCCTTGATCGCGATGGTCGGATTTGAAAAGGGAATATTCCATCCAACTTTGACCGAGGACCGGACTTTCGAGGAGGTTCGAGAGAGGGCGATGGAGGGAAGTGACTATTCCGAGGATGACAGCACTGAAGATTTCTTCGGATGGATCGGTTTGTTTATGATCGGAGGCGGTGTCATCCTTCTGATCGTTTGTGTGAAGTCCGCGGTCGATACTGCAAAAAGAAAGACAGAACTTCTTGGTGGCAAAATGAAGGATGTGGCCTGGTTCAGGGATGCTCCTTTGGGTGGCGACCTCAAACGATCAAGCAACATCCTGTTGGCTTTTTCATCTAACGTGATGACTGAGAGGCAGAATCTGATCGCCGCCTACATAACACGTCTTTTCTACCGTGGAGCCTTTGAGATCGTTCCTCAGCCAGGAAAATCAAAGCCATTGATGAAGATAAGAGATCTGGAAATAGAAGACACGGATGATCCCCGTTCTGACACAGGATTGGAAGCAAGACTCTATGCATTCATCAAGGAAGCTGCCGGAAATGACGGAATCCTGCAGAAAAATGAGCTTCAGAACTGGGCCCGCCTCCACGGCGAGGAACTCTACGTCTGGGGACTGGATGCCCGTAATTACGTCAATATCTGGACTATGAAACCTGATGAGGCACGTCAGGTGTTCGGCCTCAAGAGGTATCTGAAGGACTTCACTTTAATCAAGGACAGAGGCGTTGTCGAGGTCAAACTTTGGAACAACTACTTGATCTTCGCTTCTCTGTATGGCATTGCCGATCAGCTGATGAAGGACTTCCGTAAGGTGTGCCCTGAATATTTTACCCTGTCCTCGGCGGCTGAACTGCTTGACGATGATGTCACGACCTTTATGATCTGGAATATGATCAATATGACTTCCCGTAATTTCAACACGGCCGCCAGCACTTATGAGGCTTCCCGTTCCGGCGGTTCCGGCTCATCCTGGAGCGGCGGTGGCGGAATGTCATCCTGGGGCGGTGGCGGAGGCTTCTCCGGCGGCGGCTTCGGCGGCGGAGGACGCTGATTTATGAATATTCAGACTTACCCATCGATGAATATGCGGATAAAGGATTGCATACAATGGCTTTGGAGAATCTCCGGGAGGCAGCGTCTGCTGATTTTGTGCAGGGGCCTGATCGGGATGCTGTATGTCGGTGTGTCCTTGTCCTTTATCTGCGTGAGCAAAAGCCTGATCGATGTCGCGACCGGACAGTCGGGGGGCAGTATGGGCTTTCTCATCGCCTTGATGGTCGGATGTATGGCCGTGCGGCTGGCTCTTTCCACTTTCGGAACCCGTATGAGCAGCAAGATGGAGGTCCGTCTTTCCAACGAGTTGCGCTCTGACATATTCACGCGTTTGATGGAAAGCCGGTGGCGTGGTCGGGAGTCCCTCCATTCGGGAGATGTGCTGAACAGGCTGGTCGAGGATATTCCGAGAATCACGGATATGCTCTGCCGTGGTATTCCTTCCATTATGGTGACAGTCACGCAATTGGCCGGGGCGATGGTCCTGCTTTACACCCTTGATGCCAGGCTTGCGTGGATAATCCTGTTCATTATGCCGTTGGCTTTGTTGTTCAGCAAAGGGTATGTGATGAAGATGAGACGGCTGTCAAGGGACATCCGTTCGATGGACAGCAAGGTTCAGGGACACGTACAGGAGAACATACAGAACCGTGTCCTGGTCCGGACATTGGAATACACGTCACATAGTACTGATGCCTTGGATTCGCTTCAGTCCGATCTTCAGCGCAAGGTGATGGACTACACGGACTTTTCCTTGTTCTCACGCCTGATGGTCCAACTTGGATTCTCAGCCGGTTATGTCACCGCCTTCCTTTGGGGAATATTCGGAATCCAGAACGGTTCCGTGACTTTCGGTATGATGACCGCCTTCCTTCAGCTCGTGGCGCAGATCCAGAACCCAATGGTTGAGCTCAGTCGGCAGATCCCGGCCTTTGTGAGGGTATTCACTTCCGTGGAGAGGCTTTCCGAGCTGTCGGATTTCCCTTTGGAGGAGCAAGGCGAGCCTGTCCG
The DNA here is from genome assembly GCA_963596515.1 of bacterium. Classification (GTDB taxonomy): domain Bacteria; phylum Bacteroidota; class Bacteroidia; order Bacteroidales; family UBA932; genus Cryptobacteroides. Next base: position 13,721 of record CAVBMN010000056.1, on the reverse strand, counting down.
TCTGGACGGTGTGCCGGGTGTCAGGGTTGAGAATCTTACATTCTCATATTCGGAAAACGGCCGTAAGGTGCTGAGTGACTTCTCTTATGATTTCATCCCGGGCAGCCTTACCGCCGTAGTAGGTGAGACCGGTGCCGGAAAAAGCACTCTGATGCGATTGATCCTTGCGCTTGTGGTTCCCGAAAAAGGTCGTGTCGTGTTTTATAATGGTAAGGAAGAGGTTGTCTCATCTCCTTTGACACGCTGTAACTTGTCTTATGTGCCTCAAGGAAACAGCCTGTTCAGCGGGACTATCCGTGAGAACCTGCTTATGGGAAATCCGGACGCTACTGATGAGGAACTGCGTAGTGCCCTGCACACGGCCGTGGCGGATTTTGTCTTCGACCTTCCGGAGGGGCTTGACTCACTATGCGGTGAGCAGGGCACAGGGTTAAGTGAAGGACAGGCACAGCGTATCGCCATCGCCCGTGGCTTACTTCGTCCCGGTGGCATCCTGCTTATGGACGAGCCGACATCCTCATTGGATGCCGAGACGGAAAGGATTCTTCTTGAGCGCCTGGCGGTTCAGGTCAAGGACAAGACTCTGATCCTTATCACACATCGTGAGCGCATTGCTGGCCTTTGCACTTCTACAGTAAGGATTCGCAGGACCTGATCCTGTCAACCATTCTTGGCAATTATACCCAATTATACCATAAAAAAGAAGCAACCAAATCCGGTCGCTTCTTTTCTTCTTTTTGTCGGGGTACAGTGACTCGAACACTGGACCCTCTGGTCCCAAACCAGATGCGCTAGCCAACTGCGCCACACCCCGATAACGTTCCTTCGGGTTAACCCCTCAGGCCTTTCCTGACAATCACTCTTACAAGCCTTCTCATTGGAAAGGACTGCAAAGTTATGCTTTTTTTTGAAATTCGCAAAACTTTTTTGAAAAAATCAACTATCTTTGAGAGGAAATATTCAGAAGTCCCATTGTCTGACACCTCTGTGGGTGATCTGACGTTTGTTTTTTTGGGGGGCTTTTCGGAAAACATAAGAAGTTTTGGGGTATGATTATTCAGGCTAAGGGCATAGAAAAATCCTTCGGGAATCTGAAAGTTCTTAAAGGTGTTGATTTTCAAGTGGATAAATCTGAAGTGGTGTCGATTATGGGAGCGTCAGGCGCTGGGAAATCCACGTTGCTTCAGATACTGGGCACATTGTCCACGCCTGACGCTGGCTCTCTGGAGATTGACGGGACGGATGTGCTGCACCTTGGCGGCAAGGATCTTTCCGCTTTCAGGAACCGTCGCATCGGATTTGTTTTCCAATTCCATCATCTTTTACCAGAATTCAATGCCCTTGAGAATGTGATGATTCCGGCTTTCATCGCCGGGCGTTCGGACAAAGACGCTAAGGTCGCCGCGACCGCGCTTCTGAAAGATATGGGATTGGGGGAAAGGATGGAGCACAAACCATCGGAACTATCCGGTGGGGAGCAGCAGAGAGTCGCGATCGCCAGGGCACTTGTGAATGAACCTGCCATTCTTTTCGCCGATGAGCCTTCCGGCAATCTGGACTCGAAGACCAAGGATGAGATTCATCAGTTGTTCTTCGATCTTAGGCAGCGTTATGGCCAGACAATTGTCATAGTGACACACGATCCTGAGCTTGCGCGGATGTGTGACAGGTCTCTGTTTATGCGTGACGGACAATTTGTTAAAGAATAGGTCTATCCGGACGAAATCCCTGACATATTATTATGAGTGTATTCCGTTTCAAGAGGTTCAGTGTCCGAAACGAGCGTTCCGCTATGAAGGTCAACACTGACGGAGTGCTTCTCGGTGCCGCCACGACTGTGCTTCCGAGTGACAGACGTGTCCTTGATGTCGGAACCGGCACGGGTACAGTGGCTTTGATGATAGCCCAGCGCCTTGAGACTGAATGCTCCGGCCCAGACTGGCATATTCAAGGAATAGACATTGACACTCCGTCAGCGGAGGAAGCGGCGGAGAATTTCGGGCAGTCCCCGTGGCGGGAGCATCTGGAGGCGATGAATCTTGGATTGGCGGCTTTCAAGGCGGCGGACAGCGGCGGCGGTTATGACCTTATCGTCTCGAATCCACCATATTACGACAATTCACTTCAGGCTCCCGAGGCCAGACGCAACACTGCCCGCCACACCGGTGACCCCGAAGATCCCGCCGGAACTGAATCCCTCTCTTACCGGGAGATTCTGGAATATGCTTCCGAAGCTCTCAATGAATATGGACGTGTCTCGATGATCCTGCCTTCCGATCAGGAGAAGGTGTTGCTCAGGCACGCCCGGATGTGCGGATTCGCTCCGTGGAAGATTTTGAGAATCAGAACAGTGGAGCGTAAGCCTGTGTCTCGGTTGATAGTACAGTTCGGACGCAAGGGAAAGTACGGGGATTCCCCGCAGGAGGAACTGTTGACGCTTTTAAACGAAAGAGGGAGGCGTACTTCCCAGCAAGCCTCCCTCGTAACAGATTATTATCTGTAACCAAACTAACCATTAACCAATTGACCAAAATAATCTGTTATTGTCATTTTCTGTTCCCATTATCGTTCTTGCGAAGTCTGTGGATCTGCTCTCTGCGGAATTCTTCCTCCGCTATGAACAACTTTGCCACTTTCTTGTTCGGGAGAATCTTGCGATACTCCACAACGTATTTCCTATCAATATTCTTGCCATTGTCTTGCGCTGCAAGATATTTATCCAACAAAATTTGTATTTCGTCGTCATTCTTGCCTGTCCGAAGCGCTTCGTCAAGGTTTTTGTACGCTTCCATCACGGCCTTGAACGAATTTCTCTTCTCGCTTTCGCATTTGTTATAGACCGGCCAGAATCTCTCCGCCTCGGCGCTTGTCAACTCCATCGCATCGGTGAGGTAGGCGATTCTTTCCGCTTTACATCTGTCCTGCCAGTCTTTCTTTCCTTTGTCTTGCGCATTGATTCCGTTGAATGGAACAGCCATCATCAGAACCGCAAGCATTATGATTATCCTTTTCATACCAAATCTATTTTTGAGCTATAAGTCCTGTATATTCAATCAACTCGGTTGAAGTCCCCGATGCGATGAGCCAATCGATGACATCCTCGTCCGAGATGGTGTCCTGTTCCGCCGAGGCTGTCTGGAAGATTGCGTCAGGTTGCGTCACGGGAATCAGATCCGCATAGACAATCTCATTGTAATAGAGATCAGAGCTTTCTGTATCGCCGGCCGTGCCGCGAAGGACAGCGTTGCCGACAAGCAGGATTCCAAGGAAACAGGCGGCCAGCGCAAGGTACGGCTGAACCCTTCTGGCAAAGCCGAGACTTGGCGCGTTTTGGGACGGAATGGCTTCCAGACGTGCCTGAAGGTTTTTGAAATACCCTTCGGGAACATCGAAAGCAATCTTTCCTGATATATCCTTTTCCTTTTTCATATCCGGTTACTTGGACAACAAATCATTCTCAAGGTTTAAGAAAAAGTTTGAAATTTCTCAAAAAAATCGAACAGGTCGGAAAATCCTTTATTCCAAAGCTCCCAACTCGGCTTTGATTTTCTCCGCGGCGAAATGATAGGAGGCTTTCAGTGCCCCGACAGATGTGCCAAGGATCTCGGAGATGTCTTCGTAGGACAGCTCGTCGAAATAGCGCATCGAGAAGACTGTCCTTTGCTTTTTCGGAAGTTTGGAAATGGCCTTGAGCAGATTACTTTGCGCCGCGTCTCCGTTAAAGTACGGATCCTCGTCTATCCTGTCCATACCTTTGTCAATGCTTTCAAACTTGAGAAGGGCCCGGACTTTCTGTTTGTTCAGCCAGTTCAGGGTCTCGTTCGTGGCGATGCGGTAAATCCACGTGAACAATCTTGAATCCCCTCTGAAAGATGGCAGTGCCGCCCAGATCTTTATGAATATCTCCTGAACGAGGTCGTTGGTGTCCTCGTGCGAGCCGACAAAGTGACGGACGTGCCAGTAGAGCCGCTCGCCATAAGCCGCGACGATCTCCTTGAACGCCTTTTCACACTGTCCGTTCCGGTACAATCCGATAATCTCCTCGTCAGTCATCCTTGCCTGATTTCGTTGAATCTTTCAAATGTACGACAAATTGCTTATTTTTGCAATTCTATGAATATTTTGCCGGAGACGGCCCGCAACAGAACGGAACTATATGAAGCACATACGTAATTTCTGCATCATCGCCCACATCGACCACGGAAAGAGCACACTTGCCGACAGGTTGATTGAATTGACCAAGACACTGTCTTCCAGGGATATGGAGGCGCAGGTGCTGGACGACATGGATCTGGAGAGGGAGAAAGGAATCACCATCAAGAGCCACGCCATCCAGATGGAATATATTTATAAAGGTGAGAAATATGTCCTGAACCTGATCGACACTCCGGGACACGTGGATTTCTCCTACGAGGTTTCCCGCTCGATCGCTTCCTGCGAGGGAGCCTTGCTGGTTGTCGATGCGTCACAGGGGATCCAGGCGCAGACGATCTCCAACCTTTATCTGGCCGTGGATCACGGACTTGAGATCATTCCGGTGATGAACAAGATAGATATGGATTCCGCCCAGCCGGAGATCGTGGCCGACCAGATTGTCGATCTTCTGGGCTGTGACCACGACGACATATTCAAAGTCTCCGCGCGCACGGGTGAGGGGATTCCGCCGCTTCTGGACGCCATTGTGGAGAAGATTCCGGCTCCGAGCGGGGATCCGGACGCTCCGCTTCAGGCGTTGATCTTCGACTCCGTGTTCAATCCGTTCCGTGGCATCATCGCCTATTTCAAGGTGCTGAACGGCTCGATTTCGACTGGCGACAAGGTCAAGTTCGTGGCGACCGGACAGGAATATGATGCCGAGGAGGTAGGTGTGCTCAAGATGAAGCTCCAGCCTACGGGCAAGGTCTCGACCGGAGACGTGGGCTACATCATCTCCGGCATCAAGAGAGCGGTTGAGGTCAAGGTCGGTGACACCATCACCCATTCGGCAAGGCCGTGCGCCGCGGCGATCGCCGGATTCGAGGAGGTGAAGCCGATGGTGTTCGCCGGAATGTATCCGGTACAGGCCGACAAGTTCGAGGAACTGAGGGCGACGCTGGAGAAATTCCAGCTCAACGACGCGTCCTTTGTCTATGAGCCGGAATCGTCGCTGGCTCTGGGATTCGGATTCCGCTGCGGCTTCCTCGGACTTTTGCACCTTGAGATTGTACAGGAGCGCCTGTTCAGGGAGTTCAATATGGATGTCATCACGACTGTCCCCAACGTTTCATATAAGGTCTATACCACTCAGGGAGAGGTGCTTGACGTGCACAACCCGTCCGGACTTCCGGCTCCGACGCTGATCGACCACATCGAGGAGCCGTTCATCAGGGCCCAGATCATCTCCAAGACAGATTTTTACGGGGCGATTATGAAGCTGTGTATGGACAAGAGGGGAACTCTGATCGGGGAGCATTACATCACTTCCGACAGGGTCGAGCTCACCTACGATATGCCGCTTTCCGAGATCGTGTTCGATTTCTACGACAAATTGAAGTCTGTGTCAAAGGGTTACGCCTCGTTTGACTATCACGTGACCGATTTCCGTACCGCAAGGCTTGTCAAGTTGGACATCCTTCTGAACGGTGACCCGGCGGACGCACTTTCGACTCTTATCCACGAGGATCACGCCTACGATTTCGGACGGAAAATCTGCCTGAAACTCAAGGAATTGATTCCTCGGCAGCAGTTCGACATAGCCGTGCAGGCGGCCATCGGGGCAAAGATCATTGCCCGCGAGACCGTGCGTCAGGTTCGCAAGGATGTGACCGCGAAGTGCTATGGCGGTGATGTGACCCGTAAGAGGAAACTTCTTGAGAAACAGAAGGAGGGAAAGAAGAGAATGCGTCAGATCGGTACGGTCCAGGTACCTCAGAGCGCATTTATGGCGGTGCTTAAACTCGATTCGTAGAATGTTCAAGGTCGCCTTGCTAATAACTGTCCAGGAAGGAAGTGATGGCTCAGTCCGCTGTCTTGAGGAATGTCAGAAGCAGACGGACGCAATGGCGGCCACAGGGGAATATTCATTCTCCATATTCATAAATGACAGAGGTGCGGCAGGGTATCAGAAAGTTTGGGAAGAGGCTGCGACTCAAGGATTTGACTTCTATCTTTGGATGGACTCCGACCTTTTGCCGGCAGAAGGCGCGTTGGCCTCGCTTTTTGAGAACTCGGTCTTCCTTCGTCACAAGACGGTGATAACGGCGACTGTGGCTGACTTGTCCGGCAATCTGCTTTATGGGGGACGATCACGTCACGGAAGGTTGCTTGAGCCGGATGGAGTCATCCCGATTCCTTGCCATTTATATGATATGGCGTTCACATTGGTTCCTGAATATGCCGTCAGACATCTTGAGAACCCGTCAGACATATTCCATCCAAGCCTTTTTGATTATGGCTATGGGGCCAAGGTAGCCAAGGCTGGTGTCGCGAGGGTTCTTGCTCCAGGGATTCTTGCCCGCACCGACAGGAAACCGGAGCCTCCGGCTTGGAAGAATCCCGATAAGGCTGTTTCCGTGAGGTTTTTGTCACTGTTGAAGGCGTGCAACCGTGAGTTTATTCGGGTGATGCATTCGATTTTCAGATAATATTCGTAAATTTACGCTTGCACATTCGATTGCGGTGTGCCTTTGGCCGGTGTCAAGGGACTTGGCTAAGGATTATTTATAACGACATAAACATTAAAACACCAATATTATGAAGCATCCTAAAATAGGAATCCGTCCGACCATAGATGGCCGTCAAGGCGGTGTGCGTGAAAGTCTTGAGGAAAAGACAATGACCCTTGCGGCTAATGTCGCGGCATTGATTTCCTCCAATTTGAAATATACCGACGGCACTCCTGTGCAGTGTGTCATCGCTGACGGAACAATCGGTCGTGTGGCTGAGAGTGCCGCTTGCGCCGAGAAATTCGAGCGTGAGGGTGTCGGCGGGACCATCACCGTGACATCCTGCTGGTGCTATGGTTCCGAGACGATGGATATGAACCCGTACTGGCCGAAGGCTGTCTGGGGATTTAACGGGACAGAGCGCCCGGGAGCGGTTTATCTCGCCGCTGTGCTCGCCGCCCACGCCCAGAAGGGGCTTCCGGCTTTCGGAATATACGGCCACGATGTCCAGGATCTTGAGGACAACTCGATTCCTGAGGATGTGGCCGAGAAGATTCTCCGTTTTGCCAGAGGCACTGTTGCCGTGGCGGAGATGAGAGGGGAGTCTTACCTTTCCATCGGCAGCGTGACGATGGGCATCGCTGGCTCGATCGTGGACACCAATTTCTTCCAGAAGTATCTGGGAATGAGGAACGAAAGTGTGGACGAGGTCGAGATTCTCAGACGTATGGATCTTGGAATATACGACCCCGATGAGTTCGAGAAGGCTATGGCCTGGGTCAAGAAATACTGTATGCCTAACGAGGGCTGGGACAAGAATCCTGAAGGCAAGCAGAAGACCCGCGAGCAGAAGGACAAGGACTGGGAGTTCGTGGTGAAGATGACCATCATCGTGATGGATCTGATGCACGGCAACCCTAAACTCCGCGAGATGGGATTCAAGGAGGAGGCTCTCGGGCACAACGCGATCGCCGGAGGTTTTCAGGGACAGCGCCAGTGGACCGACTGGATGCCGAACGGGGACTTCACGGAGACCCTTCTCAACACCAACTTCGACTGGAACGGTCGCAGGGAGCCTTCGATACTCGCCACCGAGAACGACTCGCTCAACGGAACCGCTATGCTTATGGCCCACTTGCTGACCAACCGCCCTCAGATTTTCTCTGATGTGAGAACCTACTGGAGCCCTGAGGCTGTCAAGAGGGTTACCGGCAAGGAACTGACAGGTAAGGCTGCCCCGGGAATCATCCATCTCATCAACTCCGGAGCCACCACGATGGATGGCTGTGGCCAGAGCTCGGATGCCGAGGGCAATCCGGTTATGAAGCCATTCTGGGAGATGACCGACGAGGACGAGAAGCGCTGCATCGAGCACTCGCAGTGGATGCCGGCCGACAGGGATTACTTCCGTGGAGGCGGATTCAGCATCCATTTCGTGTCAAGGGGAGATTTTCCTGCCACGATGGCGAGAATCAACATTGTGGATGGTCTCGGACCTGTGCTTCAGATCGCTGAGGGCTGGGTAGTGGACATCGACCCGGAAATCCATAAGGTTCTTGATAAACGTACCGACCCGACCTGGCCTACAACCTGGTTTACCCCGCGCCTTGACCCTAAGAAGGATGCCTTCAAGGATGTTTATAGCGTGATGAATAACTGGGGAGCCAACCACGGAGCGATTTCCTACGGCCACATCGGAGCCGACCTCATCACTTTGGCCTCGATGCTCCGCATCCCTGTCTGCATGCACAATGTGGACGACGCGAAGATCTTCCGCCCGGCGGCGTGGAACGCGTTTGGTATGGACAAGGAGGGCGCGGACTTCCGTGCCTGCGCGAACTTCGGCCCGATCTACAAGTAATCCCTGACCATGAAGGAGAAGGATTCAATCTTAAAGGCAGGCGGAGTAAGCTACGTCCTGCCTTTCATTCTCATAACGACCTGTTTCGCTCTCTGGGGATTCGCCAATGACATCACGAACCCGATGGTCAAGGCGTTCTCCAAGATATTCAGAATGAGCGTGACACAGGGTTCACTGGTTCAGGTGGCGTTCTACGGAGGCTATTTCTGCATGGCGCTTCCGGCGGCGATGTTCATCCGCAAGTTCTCCTACAAGGCCGGCGTTCTGGTCGGACTTGGACTCTATGCGCTCGGGGCATTGCTGTTCCTGCCGGCCAAGTCGGTCGGGGTCTATGGCTTCTTCCTGATCGCCTATTTCATAATGACTTGCGGACTGTCCTTTCTAGAGACGAGCTGCAATCCGTACATACTCAGTATGGGCACAGAGGAGACTTCGACTCGCCGCCTGAACTTCGCGCAGTGCTTCAATCCGATCGGTTCGCTGATGGGAATGTACGTGGCTATGAACTTCATACAGGCGAGGATGCATCCGGCCAGCACCGCTGAGAGGGCATTGTTGGACGATGCGAGCTTCGAGGCGATGAAACAGGCTGATCTCGATGTGCTTACAGGCCCTTATTGGGTTGTGGGGCTCGTGATTATCGTGATGTTTATCTTGATTCTTGTCGCGAAGATGCCTAAGAATGCCGACAAGGATCACGAGATGAACGTCGGGCCTGTGCTGAAACGTCTGCTTCACAGGCCTCAGTATTGGGAGGGTGTGATCGCGCAGTTCTTCTATGTAGGAGTGCAGATTATGTGCTGGACTTTCATCATCCAGTACGGCACAAGGGTGTTTATGGCCGAGGGAATGGACGAGCAGGCTGCCGAGGTTCTGTCCCAGAAGTACAACATCGCGGCGATGATCCTGTTCGTGACCTGCCGCTTCCTGTGCACCTGGCTGATGAAGTATCTGAAGCCATCCAAATTGTTGACAATCTTTGCGATTGGTGGAATGATCGCTACGCTTGGCGTGATATTCCTGCAGAACCGGCTCGGACTTTACTGCCTTGTGGCGGTCAGCGGGTTTATGTCGCTGATGTTCCCGACCATCTACGGAATAGCCCTCGGCGGGCTCGGTGACGACGCCAAGTTCGGGGCGGCCGGTTTGATTATGGCGATTCTCGGAGGCTCAGTGCTTCCTCCGCTTCAGGCCTGGATCATCGACAAGGGTACTGTCGGGTTCCTGCCGGCGGTGAACGCCTCGTTCGTCCTTCCGTTCATCTGCTTCATAGTGGTCTGCTTCTATGGCATCAGAACCACTAAGATTCATCTGGCGGATGTCAAAAAGATTTAAGGCTCATCCATTCCGGAAATGATCTTGAGGCAGAAAACCAGGACTTGCATGGCGTGATCGTTGAGGATCACCAGCGGCTCCGGGCATATTCCAAAAAATGACAGCGCGATTGTGGCCACCGAAAGGGTCATAATCGCGCTTGTCAGTGGAAGGACGATCAAGTTGGTCAGTATGAAGTACTTCGGAAATGTGTGGAAATAGTGCCATGCTATCGGTCCGGTGAAGACTTGGCAGGAGATGGAGAGCATAGCGGCGTTCCAGATCTTGCGGAAAGGATTGAATCTTGACAGTCTGGAGCCGCTTGGAGCCGGGTAGATATGTTCCAGGGTGGGGTAGAGCAGGAATATTCCCACCATCGCCATATAGGAGAGCTGGAAGCCGACGGAGCTGATGACATCCGGTTTCAGTGCCAGCTGGATGGTCAGCGCGACCAGCAACACCCTTACGGGGTCCCTTTTCCTGCCAAGTAATTTGGCGGTCTCGTTGATCGTGATGAAAAGGAACGCCCGGATGATCGATGGCGCGGCTCCGGTCATGACGGAATAGAAAAGCGCGGCTCCGATGATCAATGAATATCTTAACTTCCTGGCTCGCGGACTGTTACCCAAAGGTAGTGTCAGCCTTGTCAGGATGAGGTAAAGCACACCTAAGTGCAGTCCGGAGAGGGCGAGGATATGCGAGGCTCCGCTGTCCCTGAATATTCCCGTGATCTCTTTTGGAAGGTCGCTTTTGTCGCCGGTTAGCAGGGCTTTCACCAGCGGCCCGGTGGTTTCGGACGGGTAAGGAATGGCATCGATAGTGGCGCGCAGGTGCCCTACTGCTTTGGCGGCCGCTGTGCTGACAAGGCCATTGTCATATTCAGGAATCCCACTTGCCATTGAATAGTTCAAGGAGCAGAATATTCCCGTGAATATGAATATTCCCGCGAAGGCAATCCGTTGGCCGCTGAGCTTGCTGAAGCGCACCAACAAGGTTGTTATACAAAGAAGAATAAGGAGAATGGAACTTGTGATGAGCGGAAATTCTCCGGAAAGGAACGGGTATAGAACCGCCCCCGCCGCGACCCCTGCCGCAAATGGCACACTGATCCCCACAATATCTCTCGCCTCAACCATCGCACGTACATTATTATTGCCAAAAATAGTGATTAATTTCGTATCTTTGCCATTATAATTACATAAATCTCAAACGGAATGATTATTCTTGTTATCAATTGCGGAAGCTCTTCGATCAAGTACCAGCTGCTTGACATGAAGAACGATGACGTTTACACCCTTTTGGCCAAAGGTATAGTAGAGAAAATCGGCTTGGAATGCGGCAGGCTCCAGCACACTCCTGCGGGCAAGGAGAAGGTCGTGAAGGATCTTCCTGTTCCGGATCACACGGTCGGAATGCAGATCGTGCTTGAGGCCCTCATCGACAAGGATCACGGTGTGCTCAAGTCATTCGATGACATCGAGGCTGTCGGCCACAGAATCGTGCAGGGTGCCGATTTCTTCTCAGGAAGCGCCATCGTGGACGAGGATGTCATCAAGAAGATCGACTTCTGCTGTGACTTCGCACCTCTCCATAACCCTGCTCACCTGCTCGGAATCAGGGCTTGTCAGGAAGTTCTGCCTTTAGTGCCTCAGGTCGTGACATTCGACACTGCCTTCCATCAGACGATGCCGCCTTACGCCTATATGTACGGTCTTCCTTATGAATATTATGACAAGTACCACATCCGTCGCTACGGAGCCCACGGAACAAGCCATCAGTTCGTGGCCAAGAAAGGCGCTGAGATGGTGGGACTTGACATCAACAACTCAAGGATCATCACCTGCCACATCGGCAACGGAAGTTCCATCACGGCCATCGTGAACGGCAAGTCAATCGACACCTCTATGGGTCTCACACCGCTTGAGGGTCTGGTTATGGGCACCCGCTGCGGTGACGTGGATGCCAATGCTGTCCTCTATATGATGAAAAAGGAGAACCTCACTCCGGACGAGATGTACGACATCGTGAACAAGAAGAGCGGATTCCTCGGAGTCTCACAGAAGACATCAGATGCCCGTGAGCTGGATGAGCTCGCCAACAACGGCGACCGTCAGGCCAAACTTGTCCTCAAGATGCTGACATTCCAGATGATCAAGTACATCGGAGCCTACACGGCCGAGATGAACGGAGTTGATGCCATCTTCTTCACAGGAGGCATCGGCGAGCACAACAGCCGTCTGCGCCGCAGGGTCTGCGAGAACTTCACCTACCTCGGACTCACTTTCGACTACGAGGCCAACACGGCCTGGGGAGTTGACACCGTGATTTCTCTGCCGGATTCCAAGGTCAAGGTGGCTCTTGTCACAACCGACGAGGAACTTGTCATCGCGCGCGACACGATGCACCTCGTGCAGAGTATGGATGAATAATTGATTAAAAATCAGACATATTATGATCACAAAATTCGCTGACGTATTCGCCGAACTCAAAGAGAAAGGCGTATGCAAAAGAATGGTCGCCGCATGGGCTGTTGACGAGCACACCATCGAGGCCTGCGCCAAGGCATCTGAGATGGGTTTCGTGAAGGTTACCCTTGTCGGTGACGAGAATCTCATCAAGGAGACCTGTCAGAAGAACAACATCAACATCGATCTTTTCGAGATTGTCAACGAGCCGGTTGAGCTCAAGGCTGTCTCAAAGGCCGTGCAGCTTGTTCACGACGGTGAGGGCGATGTGCTGATGAAAGGTCTTTGCTCCACGGACAAGTTCCTCCGCGCCATCCTTAACAAGGAGACCGGACTTCTTCCTCCAAAGGGCGTTCTGAGCCACGTCGGTGTCATCGAAAGCCCTAACTACCACAAGCTTCTCTTCCTGTCTGACATGGCTGTGATTCCTCTTCCTGACTTCCGCCAGAAGATGAAGATCGCCGGCTATCTGGTCGGTGTGGCCAAGTCATTCGGCATCGCCAAGCCTAAGCTTGCGTTCATCGCCGCTTCTGAGCAGGTTCTTGACTCAATGCCGGCATGCATGGAGGCCGCCGCTCTCGCCAAGATGGTGGATCGCGGACAGATCAAGGGATGCATCGCTGACGGCCCTCTGGCTCTGGATGTCGCCATCGATCAGGAGTCTGTGGAGATCAAGAAGCTTGTCAGCCCGGTTGCCGGTGACGCTGACTGCCTTGAGTTCCCTAACATCGAGTCTGCCAATGTGTTCTGGAAGACAAACTCCAAACTCGCCACTGGCGTTAAGCAGGCCGGTATGCTCGTTGGAACGACCGTTCCTTGCGTGCTCGCGAGCCGTGCGGACAGCGTTGACACTAAGCTGAACTCCATCGCGGAGGCGGTGATGTTTGTCAACAAGTAGTCTTTCTTTGAATATAATCGATTCCGCCCGGCACTTCGATAAACTCTCAGTGACCGGGCGGATTTGTTGTATCAGAGCTGGGTGGAATCAGTCAAACCACTCCTTCTCAGGGTCAACCTCTTCATTTTGTTCCGGGTAGAACATATTCCTTGCCGGGAATTTGGCGGAATATTTCGCCCGCAGCTTGTCGAAAAGCTCTGCCGTGTGGCGCGCAAGTCCAGGTCCTTTGTAAGTGCTTGTGTTGGAGATGAATATCCAGCATTCCCCGTCTGGGAAGTATTTGATCAGAGCGCTTGTCCCTGCAAACGTGCCGGTACGCGTCCAGTAACCGTCCTTGGTGTCGTTCCAGCCAAGAGAGTAGGTACTTTCGTCAAAATATTCAGTCATCAGATTCACGCTTTCCTTGCTGATGATGTCAGGTACTTCAGGCTTTCCGTCTATTGACGCCACGAGCAGTGCCAGCTCAGGTGTCGAGGCCGCCCAGGCTCCCGCTCCGGAAAGACCTGTCACATTGTTGCCGCCGTAGCAGCGGATGACCT
>CAVBMN010000055.1:0-16360 GCA_963596515.1 bacterium | reverse complement strand
TAATCCTATTATTGTCATTAATCAATCCAGCAAAAATATTTTCAGTCACCCCATGATGCCACATACTTCCAACTATATAAGACAGAATCACAAAAATGGTCCATAAAGCGATATTACTCTTATCAAACGTCAAGCCTCCTAAATGATTCTGAAAGATAATTGCTGGTATCCAGCCTATTAACAACAAACCAACACAAAGTTTGCATAGTCCATCGTACATTGTCAAATTGCTTAATGGATTCATACTTAAAACAGTTATACTAAATTACAATCCAATAAAAATCATTGTTACAGCTACCTAATAAACTGACTATCACTTCGGTTGAGCATTTTGTGAATTCCTATATCTATCATAGTCATTTTTGGCATTGTCATAAATTTTCTTTCCAGTAAAGATCGTGACAAGGGCGACCGCTCCTTTTACTACAGCCTTAACTAAATTAGTATCCATATCTTCATTATTTTGTTCCTAACAATGTGTCAACAACTTTATCAATACATTTTGATATTATATCCCCTAATTTATTGCCAGCGTCTTCCGCAGGTTTTCTGAAAACATCAAGAATTTTCCCTGAATCTTCCGGCAAATGACCTCCTGATATTCTCTTTTCTATATCATTACTCATATAATAAAATATTTTGTCCATTTGTAACGTTGCAAATATATACAAAGTTTCGGGGATTGTTTGGTCCATATTTGGTCCATTTTGCGTGCTTGATTCAACACTGTTCTTCATTGGGTGTAAAGCCGATATTCTGGCACCCAAAATCAGCGATTTATGGTGATACGGGGCAAAATATGGAAATCTGCACCCGGAAGATTCTGAAGGCTTGTTCAGAACTTCAAACATAGCGGGGAAATGGCTTGAATTGGAAAATATTCGCTATCTTTGGGACTGATGATTAATTGCTAAGGCTTATGGAGGCGAAAAGGATAAGGTACCCAATCGGGATACAGACGTTCAGGAACATTGTCGAGGGAAGGTTCCTCTACATCGACAAGACGGGGTTTGTGCACGACTTGGCGACTAATTATTCGTATGTGTTTCTCAGCAGGCCGCGGAGGTTCGGGAAATCGCTGCTGTCTTCTACTATTCACAGTTACTTTGCGGGAGAGGAGGAACTGTTCAACGGGCTGAAGGCAGGGGAGATGAAGGAAGAATGGACGAAGCATCCGGTGTTCCACTTTGATATGTCAACGGCTAAGCATCTGAACGAGGAGAAATTACTCAGCGAACTGAATCTCAAGCTTTTGGAATACGAGCGTATTTACGGGAAAGTGACTGAGGAGACGGAAGTCAACCAGCGTTTTCTCGGTCTCGTTCACAGAGCTGTCGAACAGACGGGCGAAAAGGCCGTCATAATCATCGATGAATATGACGCGCCGCTGCTGGATGTGATGAACGATCAGGAGAGGCTTGATCCGATGCGACAGATAATGAGGAACTTCTACAGCCCGATCAAGAGTCTGGATCCATACCTCAGGTTCGTGTTTATCACGGGGATAACCAAGTTCGCGCAATTGAGCATATTCAGTGAATTGAATAATTTGATGAACATCTCGATGCTGCCGGAATATTCAGCGATCTGCGGAATATCTAAGAGCGAGATTGACAATGAGATGCGCGAGCCGGTTCAGGCGCTGGCGGAAAGATTGAATATTCAGTTTGAGGAGGCAAGGCAACTGTTGAAGGACAACTACGATGGGTACCATTTCAGCGAAGAGTCAGAGGACATCTACAACCCGTTCAGTCTGATGAAAGCGCTTGCTGCCAAGAAGATAGGAAGCTACTGGTTTGAAAGCGGCACGCCGACTTTCCTAATGGAGAGAATGCGGGAGGAACGGATGGACGAGACGCTGCTTGACCGGATGAGCGAGATCGCGGGAAGTGACTTTGACATTTCCCCTGAAGCCACGACCAGTGTGTTGCCGCTGCTCTATCAGGCAGGTTACCTGACCATTAAAGGATACAACCAAGAAGATTGTTCATATACGCTTGGCTACCCGAACAGGGAAGTGAGGGAGGGTTTTTTGAAAGGCCTTCTCGCAAACTATAAGAATGCGGAGGGTATGAGTGCATCCTTCGTTCTTCAGTTCAACAGGGCATTGAAAGACAATGACATTGACGATGCCTTGGAGCGAATGAAATCATTCTTGGCAGGGATTCCTTACGATCTGGAGAACAAATCCGAGAAGCATTTCCAGACGATAATCTACCTGATCTTCTCGCTGCTGGGTTATTACACCCAAGCAGAGGTCAAGTCTGCAATCGGGCGGGCAGACGCAGTGTGCTGGACCAAGGATCGAATCTATGTCTTTGAGTTCAAGGTGGACGGGTCGGCGGAGGAGGCACTCAGGCAGATTGACGAGAAAGGGTATCTGATTCCGTACAGGTTTGAGGGGGCGGAAAGGATGGTCACTTCGACAGGCTCAGTGACCAAAACTGGCTCAGCGACCGGCAAGACACTCGTCAAGGTCGGAGTGAACATCTCGACACAGACACGGACGATCGAGTCGTGGAAGATCTCCGAGTGCTGATAAATCAATAATGTAAACCAAATGAGACCTTCTGAAAGTCACTGACAATAGATTGGTTATTCAGAGACAATCGGTTGGTACTTGTCTTTCCAGCGGTTCCAGCCGGAGGCGGTGCGGTACTTTTCCAATGAAGCTGCCGGAACGAGGATGACATCAGCATATTCACCCATATAAATGTCATCCATAACTGGAGGATCCACGGCGAGAACATAGACTGTTTTCAGCGATTCGCAACCCTTGAAAGCATCCTCTCCTATCCGGACAACGCCTGCGGGGATTGTCATTTGCCTGAACGCACAGTTCATAAAGGCCATTTTACCGATCTCCGTCAAAGCTTCAGGAAGCGATGTGAACTCCAAAGAGACACAGCCCACAAACGTCTCATTGTCAATCTTTGTAATACCTGCCGGAAGGCTCTTTAGCTTCAGGTTCTTGCATTGCTTGAAGGCACTGGACTCAATTGTGGTCAAGCCTGACGGAAGCTCAGTCAAGGCAAGGGTCTCGCACAAGTCAAAAGCCTGGCCACCAATAAATTTCAAACCATCTGGCAGCTTTTTGAGATTCAATTTTGATATACCTCTGAATGCACTTCCGCCTATAGAGACCACACCAGACGGCAATTCTTCAGGAAGGATCCCGTCGCTCCCTTCAAACGTTCCGCCCTCAATAGAAGTTAAAAGAGGAGGCAACTTAGTCAATGACATATTATTACAAGAATTAAAAGCATAAGAGCCAATTGATGTCAATGTCTCAGGGAGGGAATTCAATCTTATGTTACCACAACCTCCAAACGCTCCATACCCTATGTCTTCGAGTCCTTCAGGAAGTT
Organism: bacterium; assembly: GCA_963596515.1. Classification (GTDB taxonomy): domain Bacteria; phylum Bacteroidota; class Bacteroidia; order Bacteroidales; family UBA932; genus Cryptobacteroides. The sequence continues at coordinate 12,992 of CAVBMN010000055.1, read as the reverse complement.
CAGTCAAACACAGGTTAGGACAACCCGAGAACGCCCTATTCCCTATCCTTAAAACATTAGGTGGTAATTTAATATCAATCAGGTACCGGCAATCACAAAAACCATTGTCCGGGACAGAGGAAAGTCCTGTGAAATACTCAAACTCTTTGAATGAGCGAATGTCAGTGCTGCGAGAGAACGCACTCCCGATCGTTCTCACATCAGCCGCCTCCTCATAAGACAATTCGCCATCGCCATCCTTGTCCCAGTTTGAGACACAAATCGCCTTGACAGCGGAATCCTTAAACTGAATATTCTTTCCGTCCGGAGTCGGCGGTTCCGGCGTGTCGTCATCAGACAAAGCCTTGTATTTACCTTTCCATTTGCTCCAGTTTGCGGCGGATTCATATTTCTGAATAGATTGTTTCGGCACATAAATAGCCTCAGCCCTGTTGCCAAGATATGTATCAAGCATTTCAGGTGGTTCTGAAGCGTGAACCTTGATGATGGAAGGATAACATCCATAAAAAGCCCCGGTACCAATGTGATCGACACTTGCTGGGATTGAAAGATTCTTTATCCCGCAATTTTTAAACGCACCATCACCAATTGTAAAGAGGCCGTCCGGCAGTTCTGTAATATTCAGAAGATAGCAATTCTCGAAGGCATTGTTGCCTATTTCCCGAAGTCCGGAAGGTAACTCAGTCGCAGCCAGATGCCAGCAATTCCGGAATGTGTTCTCGCCGATCCTGACAAGATAATCAGGCAGTTTTGTCCAAGACAAAGCCTCGCAGCCATCGAAAGCTCCTTCTCCGATCTCTGATACTCCTGACGGAATGCTCTTTGGATTGAAATTCTTTATCCCACCAAACGCACTTGCACCTATCATCTTTAACGAAGCGGGAAGATCCTCGGGAAGGACACCTTGCTTACCCGCAAAAACAGCCGAGCCTATTGAAATAAGGCTAGATGGCAACTTTGTCAATTCAATGTTGTCCGCTCCGGCAAAGGCATACCACCCAATAGTCTCAAGGCCATCAGGCAAAGATGTGAATCTCACGTTTTTACACTGATGGAACGCCCACTCCCCCATTTGAGTCAGATTCTTAGGAAGGTTGGTCAGTTTCAACTCCCAACATTCACTGAAACCGCTGCCCGAAATCTGAAGAATACTGTCCGGCAATTTGACTTCAGATAATTTATGGCACAACGCCAAAAAACAGACACGCAGGTTGGTAAAATATTCCAACTCATTGAATGACACTATATCAGAACTCTCAAAAGCGTGCCCGAGATCAATCACCCTCGCCGCTTCGGCCTTGGAAAGTTCGCCGTCACCGTCAAGATCCCAATTGGCCACACAGATGTCTTTCACAAGTGGATCCTTGAACTGGATTATCTCATCAACGGGAGGGTCGGGATCAACCACTGGCGGATCAGGGTCAACAGGCGCGTCTCCAGTCTTGACAGTCTTAAGGTCAGAGGCAATCTCATCACGACCATTACTCACCCAAGCCTTATAGAAATAAGAAGTGGAATATTCCAGATCTCCTCTTGACAATGAATATGAGTGTTCATTCATCTTGCGGAATCTCAGGCAGTCCAGATTCTCCTCGTCCGAACCGAAATAGAAACCATATTCGGTTATGCCTTCGAGGTTGTCGTCGCTTTTGAACTCGGCGGTCAGCACTATTGTACGGCCGTCAACCATCGCGTCAACAGACGGAAGGGCTGGTGGCAGGAGTTTTTCCGGCACAGCGTCTCCGCCACAACCGAAAAGCAGGAACACAACCATTATGTACGCAAGTGATGCCTTCAGGATATTCATTTTCTCAAACCTATTTGAAACCATAGCATTAAAAAGTCGCGGCTTGGCGAGGATTGCAAAATTAACAAAATAACCCGGAATATCTATGAATATCGGACGAAAGTGGCTGTGTGACAGGTAAAAAAACAGCGCCGGAATGTCTCAGATGGCATCCGGCGCCTATCATAGTTAGAACTGCTGTTATTGTTTTGCAAATGTAAACACTTCCACAGTTCCAATCAAGTTCATTTAAGGTTCATTTCATCAAAAACTTTCAGGCAACCACGGCGAAAGTAATCAAGGAGGATACGGAAAGGGCGACAAGGATTATCAGCCAGATGACGAAGAGGATGAGGCCGGGGTGCCATTTCGGGGATTTGAGGCCGAAGATGAGCATCACGCCGCCGTAGAGCATAATGAACAGCGGGATGGCGACCACGAGGACTGCGGCGATCATCACAATCGGAACGGAGATGAAAGACAGAACCTCTGGAGCTTCGATGGCGATGTGCTCAACGAACTTGTTGTAGAAGAAGCTGTTGCCCAGGATCTCACCGCCCCACCAGAATGAGCACAGGAACGCTATGCCGGCGACTCCCAGAAGAAGAAGGAACACTCCGAATATGACGGAGAATATCCGGCTGACATTATTCCATGTTTGTGAGTCACGGGACCTTGGCTCCTCACGAGGGGTGCTGCGGACCCTTGCACTGATGTCATCGACTGTGCCTCCCTCGCCTCTGAGTTCATCACGCTGACGGACTGTCTTCACCGCCGGCATACAAATCCATAGGACGATATAAACCAAAGGTATGGAAATATGGATCCAAGGCTCAAGCGGCCAGAATCTGAAATTCAATCCACCCAACAAAGTCAGGACAACGAATAAGATTCTGAATATGGCCGGACCGACATTGAGGTAGGTGGCGAGGCCGCTGCATACTCCGGCCAGTTTTCCGTTGACAGGATCACGGTAGAGTCTGCGGCGAGGTTTCGCGTCATTCTTGGAAGAGTTCCTTGACGAACGGCGGGACGCTTCGGTGGTTGGTGAGCCCCGCCGAACCACGGACTCAGCGTCCGTACCTGTGGTCGCTGCGCCTGTCGAAGCGCCAGATGCGTCAGAAGTTTCTTCTTCAATGGTTTCCGGACGGCCAAGCACAGAAATCACGTTCTCAACCATAGCAAGTGTGACGACTCCTCCATTGCCGTTTTTTTCCAAAAGGAGTTCGGCCATACGTTCCTCTATTCCTTCCATCACCTCTGTCCCGCTCTCTTTCTTGGAATAGAACGCCTCAAGCTGATCAAGATATTCCTTGGCGGCGAGACTCGCGTTGTCCTCCAAAGAGAACACATAGCCGCCTATGCTGACATATTCAACTTGTTTCATTGTCTTTCAATATATTAAGAAGCAGATACTTCATATTCATTGTTTTATGGTCTTGATGGTCTCCACTATCTCCTGCCACGCCTGATCCATCTCGCGAAGCTGTTGACGGCCTTTTTCGGTGATGCAGTAATATTTCCGTGGAGGGCCCTGGGTGGATTCCTCCCATCGGTAGGAAAGCAGTCCCTGATTCTTCTGACGTATAAGAAGCGGATAAAGCGTGCCCTCGACCACGATCATATTCGCGGATTTCAGGTCATCCAGAATCGAGGAAGCGTAGGCCTCCTTGCGAGCCAGAATGCTGAGGATGCAATATTCAAGCACTCCTTTGCGCATCTGGGAACGTACATTGTCGGCGCTATTTTCCATAACCGCTCCTCCTTTGATTGAATCTGGCCATATTCTCGGCAGTCGGCTCAAGCCCCCTCATCATACATTTGTCGGCGGGAGTCTTGGCGACAGGGACAACTATCCACAGAACCAGGTAAACCAGAAAACCGGTGCCCCAAAGCAGCAAAGCCAGAAGGGACACTATCCTGACAACAGTCACATCCACATTAAGGAAAGCGGCCAGACCGGCGCAGACTCCCCCAATGGTCTTGTTGTCCAAGTCTCTGAAAAGCCTCCTGCGATATGTTCCCTGAGCGCCGTTATAGGTGAAATCGACACCAATACCGGATTTTGGATATTCATCCTCCGTCTCGGTCTTTTGTCCCTGACCACCTTCGCACGATGCTGTTGATTCCGGTTCTTTGGAGCCGTCCGGCATCCCGAGCTGCTCGACCACCTTTGTAACAAGAGCCAGATTGACCACCCTGTAGGAGGCTCCGCCTGTGCCCTGATCGAACAGCTCAGCGATCCGGTTTTCAAGGTCAGCCATCACCTCCTCCTTGGCAGACTGGGTGTCCCGGTCAAGACGTGCCCTGAAGTGATCAAAATAAGCGGTAAGCCTCGCATAAGCATCCTCGTCCAGAGAAAAGCTCCGGCCTCCAACACTGACATTTACAACTTTTTTCATTTTAACTATTTAATTAACATTATCTTATCACTCAATCCCAACCTCATCACCCGCCACTAACCTTGCTTTGCAATCAATTTTACGACGCAAAGATATAAATAATTTCAAATACCTTGCAAGACAAAGTACTAAAAATTTTCAAGAATATTCAGGGAGCAAGTACGTGATACCTGAAAAAGAATGTTTGTCTGAAAATTCCTTGGACGCGGAATGCCTACTAACCTCTTTCCGAAAGAATGCTCTCAAACGAGGTGGAATAGTCCTCGCCGTAATCCTTCTTGTATCTGGTGATGAAAGCCTGATAAAGACGGCCGGCCTTTTCCTCGTCGCCTAAGGCCACCAAGGAACGGACGGAGTACATCAAGGCATCATCATCGAGTGGATCCAGACTGAAGAGGATGTCGGCGCACAGGACAGTGTTCTCGTACTGTCTTAGGGAGAAACGCCTCGAAAGTTCCACAGTCACAACGGATTTAACTCTACGCTCGGTCTCCGCCTTCATCTTGTCGAATATTGGGTCAGACTCGTTCCTGAGGAACTTTCCTCTCGCCACTATCGCAAGAATGGCATCCATATCCGGACTCTCGGAATTAAGGAGCCGCAGGAACTCAAGATAATCACAGTTGAAGACTGGTGACAGATCAAAGTTGAATTTACCATCCTCATAGACCATCTTGATCCCGTCAAGACCTCCGAGGAACTTCCTGAGGTTGTTGGCGGTAACTCCCCTGAGGTTCTTCGCCTTGTCCTCCTCCTTGTCAGGCCAAAGGAGTCCGCTGATTTTCTTGGACGAGGCTCCTCCGTCATCCAGACTGCCAAGCACGATGAGAAACATCTGGCGGAGCTTTGAGGTAAAGCGCGTCGTGATGTCCTTGCCGTCCCGGTCAATGACAGTAAGGTCACCGAAAAGGTAGATTGAATCCGGTTTGTCATCATTGGACTTAATGAAAGCGGGAATCTTGACGGCACCGGAACGCTTTCTTCTTGACGAGGTTGCAAAGAATATCCCGACCAGCACCAAAGCCAGAATCAATACAACGACAACTATGATCAAGAGAACCTTTTGATGCATTCGGGATACGACAGTGGAAACCTTCTGGCTTCCGGGAGGATAGGAGATCAGATAAGTCGTGACGGAAGAGGACCTGTCATCCGGAGACTCCTCCACCAGGGCTATCATCACCCCCAATTCACGGTCAAGGTAGAGATTCGCGTTGGAAGTGATCTTGTCGGAATTGATCGGCAGCGGGTCGCCAAGGATTTCATATTCACCGTTTTCCAAAAAGAAACGGTAAAGATTCAACTCCGAGAATGTCTCATATTCAGGATAGCAAAGCGTGTAGAAAAAGTCACCGTCCACAACCATCCCGCGGACCGCGACACAATTGTCCCCCTTCCAGTCCGCTGTCCAGACCTTGCGGGAACTTCTGTCACGAGGATTGACCTCAAAAAGATCATAAGAATATTCCCGCCCGACAATCTGGTCACCGCTCTCGTTGCCCATTCCCCCGAAAATCAAGAGGTTGCCGTTGGCCTCATTATACCCCATCGAACTGAAAAAGCGCGGGAATATCATATCACACCCCTCAATATCCCATCTTGACCACGAGCAGTCAGATAGATCCAAGTCATAGAATGATCCGTTATAGCGGCGGTTGCCATAACCTCCGAATATGGTAAATCTACGCCGCCGTTCATCATACCATTGCGAATGATGGTGCATCTGCATATCAAGTGGTTTATCAGAGACGGATTCCCACTGAAGTGTGGCCGGAACCAATCTGGCGACAGTCGGGGCACCTTTGTTACCATCGTCATCGTAATAGACCTGGTACGCATAGATCTCTCCGCTCACAGGATCGATGAAGGAAGTGGCGCAAGCATTGATGACAGGGCAAGGATTGACGGTCCTCTGAGCGGTAACGTTCTCTGTCACAAGGTCAAGGAAGATCAAAGAGTCACGGTTGAACATATATATTCTATGCCGCATCCGGTCAAAACCTGCGCACAGCATCTGAGAAGACCTCCGGGTGGAGGCCTTACGAAAATGATAAGATTCATTAAGAAGCCAGATCGGGTTCACAGTCCTGCCGCGAAGATACCATCTTGAACTTCGGGCGACATCACCGGAGTCCTCGTCCAAAGGGAAATAAACCTTGTCCCCATCAAAGGAGATGACAAGATTGTCGATCGCGAAAGAGGGAACGTCTATCAAATACTCGCTTTTCCCGAACCATATTCTCGGCCTGATAGTGCCCGGAAGATCCACTTCGCCAGTGGCCAGCCAATCGTCACCGACACGGAGCGTCGCCGAATCATTGTCCGAATCAAAGACAAGCGAAATGTCCACCCAATCCTTAGAAATGGAAGTCTCGGATTTCGGGACATCAAGCTGAACTATGAATCGTTTGCCTTCCAGAATAAGTTTGAACAGGTAAGAGTCAGGTGTTTCCTCGTAAAAAAAGTTCAGGATCGGAGAATCATCTCCACGGCCTGATTTCATCCTGAATATGTAACCGTCCGAGGCCCCTGGCAAGACTTTGAAGCCAAAGGAAAGGCCCAAAGTTCTGCGGCAGTTTCCGAACAATCCCGGATTGATCTGGAACGAGGTTCTCTTGTCTATCTGGCAGTCGTGGCCATAGAATCCCAGACCTTGTGAGAAGCCCGGGAGTGACATAAGCAGCAGCAAAAGCGAAATGGCGAAACGATGCATCTTCCTTATGTTTTTGCGTAAAATTATCAAAAAATTGCGGAATTAACCTAAAATTTTCTTTTATTTAATCTTAAATTAACCCTAAACTTAACCTATGAACGTTTATTTTGCAAAACGTTACAAGAAAAAGTTAACGAATATAATACTCTAAACAAAATGAAGACACTAAAAACTTTCGGCGCGATGGCGCTTGCGGCCATTCTCATAGGAATGGCGTTCACATCCTGCAAGGAGGATGAGAACAAGAATCCGGAAATAGAGACCGGAACAGTCTCGGGAACCGTCACCAGTGATGTCGGTTCTCCTATCGCTGACGTGACCGTGGAAATCGCGGACATCAACAAGACCGCAACCACCGACGCTTTCGGATCTTACAAAATTGATGGAGTGACGATGACCAAGCACTCTGTGACATTCAAGAAGGACGGTTTCGCTGACGCGGCCGTTTCTATCACTGAGAAGTCATTCGTGGACAAGGTCGCAAAAAATGTCGATGCGATTATGGCTGTGGCGTGCGCGGCGATCAAAGGAACGACAGTTGACGCTAAGAACGGCAACGCTCCGCTCGCGGGAGTGACCATCTCCCTCAACGGCGCGAAGAACATCGAGACCGGAGCGGACGGAACCTTTATCTTCGACAACCTGACAATCGATGACTACACTCTGACCTTCACGAAGGCCGGATGCGTCACCGTCGAGAAGAAAGTCGAGAAGGCTTCCTTTACAGGAGACTTCATCATTGATCTCGGCGAGGTTCAGATGGGAAGCAAGGAACTTCTCAGAGGTCTTACGCTTGAGCAGATCGCAGCCACCGCGAACACATTCTATTATAATGAATATAGAGGTGGCAAGAACGGTGATGATTATCCTCACTTCGACTGGTCATCAGACTTCCTCGCCACCATCACAAGCCATCAAGGCTGGATCGAGGAGCAGAATGAAGGTACTGCCATCCAGATCAGGAACCGCGAGGATGACGGCGACTGGAACAATCCTGCCGACCTTGACGTGTTCGACTCTTATTTCTACGGAAAGAAACACATCACGGCGGACAACTGCAAGATGTATCTCAAAGTGCGCACCCACGCCGCTGACGATGCGGATCCTACCAACTTCGGCGTTATGGTGATCGACCCTACAGCCGCTGACCCAGAGGCGGTAAGAATCGGTGACATCCGTAAATATGGCAACGACGCCTACACGACCGGAAACAGCAATGACCGTCCGGACTTCGAGTTCGACCTCACTCCTTACATCGGAAAGGAAATCTACTTCGCCATCGGTACCTACAGGGTACGTACAGGAGACTACTGGAAGCAGCTGGTAATCCGCCGCATCGTGTTCGCAAAGGAATGCCCTTCTGACTGGGGCTGGTGCCCGGGCGAGGAAGTGCAGGGACTCGGGACCAACTGGAAGATGACCAAGGAGATTGTACGCTCGACAATGCCTGTCACGGAGGTTGACGAGTTCTCTGGCATATCAAATGTCGGTAAAGAAGACATCGACGGTCCGGAAATGTACCGTGACGCCTACCAGACCTGGAGAGAGCAGAAGCATTTCGCCGCCTACTGGGCTTGTATGCCTATCCACAAGGACAGCGAGCCGTTCGCAGGTGAGGGTTTCGTGATCAAGACAAACGGAGGCGGTACTCCTGTGACACTTGACGAGCCACAGTCATATTTCTACGCCAAGCTTCCGATCAACGCGAAGAAGACTCTCTTCCTCAAGACCAGGAACTTCAGCACCGAGCATCCTACCTACTTCAAGGTTGTCGCCATCACCGAGGACTGCGCGGTCTCATTCCTTGAGCCTAACGTCCACACTGTAGGCAATGGCCACGAGGCCAACTTCGCCCAGTCAGCTGGCAACGGAGCGTGGAAGTTCATCAACGAGGGCGGCGGAAAGGATGAGCCTGAGCTCTACGCCAATTTTGAATATGATCTTTCAGCCTACAGCGGAAAGAATGTCATCATCGCTCTCGCCGTCTTCAAGGGAGACGACAACGGCGACGAGAACAAGATGGCCATACACTCAATCGGCCTGAAATAATGAGAAAGACTTTGATGGTTGTGCTGCTGGTCCTTGCGATCGGCGGCACAGCCTGTTCACATAACACGAAAGATCCTGAGCCAACTCCGGAGCCACCGGTTCAGGAAACGAACCTGGACAAGGCTGAGGAAAACCTCAAGCGCTCGCTGACATTGACACAAGCGGCCTTGAAGCATTGCTTCAAGGGCAACTCGATGCTGATGATGCGCTACTACTACCCGTTCGCCGGAGTGACCTCTCTCGAAAAGGCCAGCGTGTGGATGTACACATCGTCCTTCGAGGCTGTCAACGCCCTCCTTGCCGGGATGGAGGAACTGAAAGAGGCCGGAAGGCCGGATCTCTACAACGCCAACAGCGATGAACTCAAGAGCACTCTCGGAAAACTTTTCGAGGGGCTGGACTGGTACAAAGGCACTTACACACTCACGTCATACACACAGACAAAGGAGTGGTCCGTTTACGGTGTCAACAGAGGCAACAGTCCAGGCACCGCCAAGGTCGAGGGCGTGGAGAATGTCTATGATGATCAGGAATGGCTTGTCAGAGAGTTGCTTAACGCCTATAGGCTCACTGGAGAGTCCCGCTATCTCGAAAAGGCCGAGTACCTTGCTGAATATGTAGTTGACGGCTGGGACTGCACGCTGAAAAGCGACGGAACCGAGCACGGAGGAATCACCTGGGGACCAGGATATTACACAAAACATTCGTGCAGCAACGGGCCGTTCGTCAGCCCGCTCGTCTGGCTGAGTGAGATATATTCAGGGAAGAACGCCAATATCACGCACCGGTACATCGGAGCTATGAAGCAGCGTCTGACCGAGGAGATGGACAAGAGCGAGTACTACCTGATGTTTGCGAAGAAAGTATATGCTTTCCAGAAAAACAACCTGTTCAGGAAGGCCGCCGGAGTGTATTACGATATGCTCGGAGCGAAAGGCTCTTCCTTGAGCGAATCCGGAATAGCCTACGAGACCGTCGGAGGTGTGCGCTACAGGGCCAACAACCAAGAAGAAGGTCCGACCGGGACGGCATATTCATACAATTCAGGCACGATGCTTTCAGGTGCGGCAGACCTTTACAGGGTGACCGGCGACAAGGAATATCTCACCGATATGACGAACCTCTCCAATTCCACGCTGGTCTATTTCGCAAAGAAATCAGCCACTGTGGAGGACTGCTATGACTACGATGTCACTGGCTTCAACAACTGGTTCAACGGTGTCCTCCTGAGAGGTTGGGTGGATGTCTCGGCGCATTATTCCAATGTCACACTGAACATCAACACATTCCAGAACAATCTGGACTACGGTTACACGAACTACCTTCACGACGGTTTCCTGCCTCCGAGCCTTCTGTACGGATGGAACACGGACAACACAAAGAACAAAGTCGAGGGGATGTTCGCTTTCGCGTTCGCGGCCGAATACGCCGAGATCGCAAGGTATCTCATAAGCACAAGATAAACACTAACAATAGATTATGGCAAAAAGAACATATCTGGCTCTCCTGCTGTTGTTCGTGGCCTCGTTCTGTCTGGACGCACAGAACAGGATCACGGTCACGGGAACGGTACGCGACGCGCAGGGACAACCTGTCATCGGAGCCAATGTGATGATGAAAGGCTCCACGACGGGAGCGGCCACGGATCTGGACGGAAAATATTCACTGTCAGTTCCGGACAACGCCCAGGTGGAATATTCATGCATCGGCTACACGACCGTGGTCGAGAAAGTCGGCGGCAGGAAGGAGATCAATGTCGTTCTGAAGGATGACAACACATATCTTGAAAGCGTGGTCATCGTGGGTTACGGAACCCAGAAGAAAGGCTCGATCACCGGCTCCATCTCAGGAGTCAGCGGTGAGAATATGCTTCACACCAAATCCGAGAACCCGCAGAATATGCTTACCGGAAGGGTCGCCGGAGTGCGTGTCTGGCAGAAGAGCGCCGAACCGGGGACCTACAGCAACAGCTTTGATGTCAGAGGCTTGGGAACGCCTCTTGTCGTGATTGACGATGTTCCTCGCTCCATCGAGGATTTCCAGAGGCTCAACCCGAACGACATCGAGAACGTGTCCGTCCTCAAGGACGCATCTGCTGCGATCTACGGAGTACGAGGCGGCAACGGAGTCGTGCTCGTGACCACAAAGTCCGGTTCCAAAGGCAAGGCGAAGGTCAACTACAACGGCTCGTACACGTTCCAGTTCCCGTCCACAATGCCTAAGTTGGCGGGAGCGGTGGACGCGATGACCCTCTACAACGAGATGACGATGAACAAGGCGGACGGAAGCGGATCCAGAGTCTATCTGGACGCGGATATGGAGCCTTACATCAACGGCACGAAAAAGGCCGCGGACTGGAACTCGCTCGTGTTCTCGGACTGGTCTCCGCAGACCCAGCACGATGTCAGCATCTCCGGAGGCGGCGACAAGTACCAGTACTATGTGAGTATGGGTTACCTGTTCCAGGAAGGATTCTTCCGCAGCAGGGACCTCAACTATTCAAAGTACAACCTGCGCTCGAACATCAACGCAGAGATTGTCAACGGATTGAATATGAGCTTCAGCGTCAGCGCCTTGGCGGACGACCGCCGCACACCTGACTCCGATGCCGTCACCTTGATCAGGAACCTTTGGAAGCAGGGCGTGCTGTTCCCGGCCTATGTCGATGAGGAGCAGACGATGCTGAACTACGACGGACTCGACCTGGAGCAGAACACCGTAGCGATGATGACAGCCGACATCTCAGGCTACAAGAAATACCGTCAGAAGCAATTCCAGACCTCGGCGTCCCTTGAATATGACTTCGGCACACTCACCGATGTCCTGCAAGGCTTGACTCTCAAAGGATTGGCCAGCTACGACTACCGTTTCGATGACAACGAGATGTTCCGCAAGTCCTATTCCCTCTACGCCAAGAACAGTCTGACCGGGGAATATGTCTCCAAAGAGTTCGCCGACCATTCCGACAGGCTCACACGTGAGCATTACTCCAAGCAGCAGATTCTTGGCCAGATCCTCCTGAACTACAACAGGAAGTTCGCCGACCGTCATTCTGTCGGAGCCACTTTCGGAGCCGAGGCTCAGCGTAGGAAAGGAGACAACTACTACATCTATGGAGACCTGGCCTTCAGCACACCGTACTTCACGGCACTGAAAGACAACACGGAATCGACATTCGTGGGCATAAACACGGGTCTGGACGCTTTCCACGACATCGAGTACAGAGCCCTCATCGGAAGGGTCAACTACTCTTTCGATGATCGTTATCTTTTTGAGGGACAGTTCCGTTACGATGGTTCCTCAAAGTTCGCCCCGGGACACCAGTGGGGATTCTTCCCTTCATTCTCGGCCGGATGGAGAGTGTCCCAGGAACCTTGGTTCAAGAATATTGCCTTCCTGTCCTTCATCAACCAGTTCAAGATCAGAGGAAGCTACGGTTCGCTCGGAGATGACAGCGGAATCAATTACGAATGGGTGTCCGGCTACACTTACCCTGCGACATCAGGTGACGCGGAGAAGGGATATTACAGCAACTACGCCCCTGGCTATCTGATCGATGGCTCGTTCATCTACGGCGTGGGCACATACCCGCTGCCTAACAGGAACATCACCTGGCTCAGGTCGAAGACCTTCAACATCGGTGTGGATTTCGAGGCGTGGAACGGTCTTCTTGGCATCACGGTGGACTATTTCGAGAGAAGGAGGAGCGGAATCTTCGCGCAGAACTCCTCGTCCCTTCCTACCGTTGTGGGAGCCTCCGCTCCTATCGAGAACATCAACTCTGATATGAATATGGGTCTTGAGCTGGAGCTCAGCCACCGGAACAAGATCGGGGACTTCTCCTATAATATTAAAGGAATAGTGACCGTCACCCGTCAGAAGTACCTTGACGCTCTCAACCAGGGGCCTTACGGCAACTCCTACGAGAGATGGCGCAACGACAACCTCACCCACCGCTATCAGGGAATCCAGTTCGGTTACGAGAGCGCCGGGCGGTTCACCAGCTGGGAGGACATCTGGAACTACGACATCTACAAGGAGG
>CAVBMN010000054.1:0-16607 GCA_963596515.1 bacterium | reverse complement strand
CCTTGCGGTAGTCATTGAATATGCCCTCGATGGTCTCGGAGGACTTGTTGCCGGCGAGTTGGTGTCTGAAGTCGAGCGCCTGGGCGGCGTTGAACAGCTCGATGGCAAGCACTTCCTCGCAGTTGTCAACCACACGCACGAGTTTCGTGGCGGCGTTGGAACCCATACTCACGTGATCCTCCTGACCCTGTGAGGACGGGATGGAATCCACTGAGGCGGGCCAGCAGAGCCCCTTGTTCTGGCTCACGATCGAGGCCGCCGTGTACTGTGGGATCATGAATCCGCTGTTGAGGCCAGGGGTGGCGACAAGGAACTTCGGCAGGCCGCGCTGACCGGAAATCAATCTGTAAATACGTCTTTCAGAAATATTTGCGAGTTCTGACATCGCTATCGCCAACGTGTCCATCGGGATGGCGATAGGCTCCCCGTGGAAGTTGCCGGCGGAGATGATCATGTCCTCGTCCGGGAAGACGTTCGGGTTGTCAGTCGCGCTGTTGATCTCGTTCTCGATCACCGACTCCACATAGCGGATGTTGTCCTTGACCGCCCCGTGTACCTGCGGAATGCAGCGGAATGAATATGGATCCTGGACGTGCTCCTTGTGGCTCTTGATCAGCTCGCTGCCGTCAAGCAGGGTCATGAAGCGGGCCGCTGTGTCGATCTGTCCCTTGTGCGGACGAAGCTGATGGGTCAGCGGAAGGAACGGCTCGATGCGGCCGTCGTAAGCCTCCAAAGACATCGCCCCGATCCTGTCCGCCCATTCCGAAAGCCTGTGGCACTGGATCAACGACCAGATGGCGTGGGCGCTCATAAACTGCGTTCCGTTAAGAAGCGCGAGACCTTCCTTGGACTGAAGGCTGATCGGCTTCCAGCCCATCTCGTCCCACACTTCCTTGCTCGGTCTGACCTTGCCCTTGTAGAGAACCTCTCCGAGTCCGATCAGCGGAAGGCTGAGGTGGGCGAGGGGAGCGAGGTCACCGGACGCGCCCAGTGAGCCCTGCTGATAGACAACCGGAAGGATGTCGTTGTTGAACATATCCAGAAGCCTCTGGACGGTAATCAATTGCGCTCCGGAATGCCCGTAGGACAGGGACTGCGCCTTCAGCAAAAGCATCAGCCTCACGATCTGCGGGCGTACAGTCTCACCGGTTCCGCAGGCGTGGGACATCACCAGATTGTGCTGGAGCTGCGAGAGCTGGTCGGCAGGGATGGTGACGTTGCACAGCGAGCCGAAGCCCGTGGTCACTCCATAGACCGGACGGCCGATGTCCTCCATCTTGCTGTCCAGGTACTTGCGGCATTTTTCGATGGCCGCCACCGCCTCTGGGCCGAGTTCCACTCTCTCGTGGTTTTCAAGTATGGTTTTGAGCTGTGAAAGGCTCAGATGTTCGTGTGAGATGATGTGTGTCATAGTTCTTCAATCGCTTTTCTGACAATGTTTTCGTCCGCAATGTTCGGTACGGTCACCTTGAGCTCAGGCGTTCTGCCCATTTCCCTCAGGATGGCGTGTTCCGCACCCTCGTTGCGTGCCCAGCTGCGGCGGGCTATTCCGTTGTTCACGTCCCAGAACAGCATTTGGGTGATGTGCCTGTCCGAATCGGCCGATCCGTCGATCACCATTCCGAATCCTCCGTTGATGACCTCGCCCCAGCCTACTCCGCCTCCGTTGTGGATTGAAACCCAGGTGGCTCCCCGGAAGCCGTCACCGATGACGTTCTGGATGGCCATATCGGCGGTGAATCTGGATCCGTCGTAGATGTTGGAGGTCTCGCGGAACGGTGAATCTGTTCCGGACACGTCGTGATGGTCGCGGCCAAGCACGATCGGAGCGGAGATCTCACCCTTGCGGATGGCCTCGTTGAAGGCGAGGGCGATCTTGGTCCTGCCTTCGCAGTCAGCGTAGAGGATGCGCGCCTGCGATCCTACCACCAGATTGTTCCTGCCGGCTTCCTCTATCCAATGAATATTATCGTTCAGCTGCCCCTGAATCTCCTCAGGTGCGGTCTCAAGTTCCTTTTTAAGAATATTCACGGCTATCTCGTCGGACTTGGCGAGGTCTTCCGGCCTCTCGCTCAGACAGACCCAGCGGAACGGACCGAAGCCGTAGTCGAAATAGAGCGGCCCCATAATGTCCTGAACGTATGACGGATAGCGGAACGTGCCGTCGGCCTTGAGGATGTCCGCCCCCGCTCTGGAGGATTCCAGCAGGAAGGCGTTGCCGTAGTCGAAGAAGTACATCCCTTTGGCTGACAGCTTGTTGATGGCGGCGACGTGCCTTCTCAGCGATGCCTTCACCGCCTCACGGAACCTTTCCGGCTCCTCGGCCATCATCTTGACGGACTCTTCGAATGACAGGCCGACAGGGTAATAGCCACCCGCCCACGGATTGTGGAGCGAGGTCTGGTCGGAGCCAAGATCCACAGGAATATTCTCGCCCGCGAGTCTCTCCCAGAGATCCACGACATTGCCCACGTAGGCCAGCGAGACGGTCTCCTTGTTCTCCGTCGCCTTGCGGATGCGAGGGATGAGCTCGTCCAGGTTCTCGTGCAGCTCATCGACCCAGCCCTGGTCGTGACGCTTGCGGGCCGCCAGCGGATTGATCTCGGCGGTGACGCTCACGACTCCGGCGATGTTGCCGGCCTTAGGCTGCGCGCCCGACATTCCGCCGAGTCCGGCCGTAACGAAGAGCATTCCCTTCATATTCTCCCTTGTCCCGGCGATGCCTCTGGCCTTCAGTTGCTTGCGCGCCGCGTTCATCACTGTGATCGTCGTTCCGTGCACGATTCCCTGAGGGCCGATGTACATGTACGATCCCGCTGTCATCTGGCCGTACTGCGACACTCCGAGCGCGTTGAATCTTTCCCAATCATCCTGCTTTGAATAGTTCGGGATGACCATTCCGTTGGTCACCACGACCCTCGGAGCGTCCTTGTGGCTCGGGAAAAGCCCCATAGGATGGCCGGAGTACATCGAAAGCGTCTGCTCGTCAGTCATTTCAGCCAAATACTTCATCGTCAGCCTGTACTGCGCCCAGTTCTGGAATATGGCTCCGTTGCCTCCGTAGATGATCAGCTCGTGCGGATGCTGCGCCACCCTCGGATCCAGATTGTTCTGGATCATCGCCATGATGGCCGCGGCCTGGCGGCTTCTGCAAGGATATTCATCAATAGGTCTGGCGTAGATGTCGTAGGACGGGCGGAAGCGGTACATATAGATGCGTCCGTAGTCCTTCAGCTCCTGCGCGAACTCCGGCGCCAGTTCGGCGTGGAACTTGGCAGGGAAATATCTCAGCGCGTTCTTCAGCGCCAGCACCTTCTCCTCGGCCGAGAGGATGTCCTTGCGCTTAGGGGCGTGGTTTATGGTCTTGTCGTAAGGCTTAGGCTCCGGGAGCCTGTCCTGCGGAATGCCCGCAAGTATCTCTTCCTGAAACTTATCCATTGATCTTCGAGTTTACGATGTCCAGAATCTCTTTCTCTTCTTTAACGGCCTTGGCGGCGATTTCATCGGCTTCGGCTACCAGTTCTGCGGCCTTGGCCTTGTCGTTCAGGGAAGCGGCGTTGATCTTCACGTTGAGCTGCGCTCCGAGAACTGCGCTGCGGGCCGCCAGCGCGCCGACTCCCGCGTCTGAGACGGAATTAGGGTTGCCGCTCCCGGCCATCGCCCTTGTGATCTCAAAGGCCTTGAACGAAGCCTTCATCGTGCGCAGAGGCACCTGTGTGGCATAAAGTGTGGCCTTCTCGATGGCTTCCGCGCGGGCAGCCTTCTCTTCTTCCGTGCCTTTAGGAAGCCCGAACGCCGCCATGATCTTGTCGAACGCGGCCGTGTCCTCATCCACGAGGCCTACCAGCTCCCGCATCACCGCGTGTCCTTTCTCGGCCCAGTCGGAGAACTCTTTCCAGCGGTCGTCCCAGCCTCTCTTGTGGGCTGAAAGATTGGCGACCATCGTGCCGAGAGCGGCTCCGAGAGCGCCCATATAAGCGGAGATCGAGCCGCCGCCCGGGGCAGGGGACTCGGACGCTGTCTCCTCGGCGAATCCCTTGAGTGTCATTCTGATGAGCCTTTCCTTGACAGCCATCCGCTCCGGGTCTTCCATAAGATATTCAATGACTTTCTCGTGTGGGTTGAACGGCTTGAGGTCGTCGAGGCTCATCGACTTGACAGCAATCTTCATTATCTCGTCCTCGGAGATTCCCAGAGAGCGTTCCTGCTTCTCAAGGTAGAACTTTCCGGCCTCCATAAGAACCCGTTTCGGGACCAGTCCGACGATCTCGGCTCCGGTCACTTTCAGGCCTCTCGCCACGGCCGCTCTGGAGACCTCCTCGTAGGCGACGTGCAGCGGTGTCGCCTGGATGTTCGTGATGTTCATCGAAACCTGCGCGATGCCATATTCATCAATGTACCAGCCGATCGCCTTGCAGCCCTTGAGGGTGCCCGGCTGCCAGCGGTCCTTGCCGTTCTCGTCCTTGAGCACCTTCCCGGTCAGGCTTCCACCCTCGCGCATCTTGCGCCCTTTCTCGCGCACGTCGAAGGCGATCGCCATAGCGCGGCGGGTCGAGGTCGTGTTCAGATTATAGTTCACGGCCACGAGGAAGTCTCTGGCTCCCACGTTGATGGCTCCGCTCTTCGCCACTGTCTCGTTATATTCCTTCGGTCCGAAGTCCGGCGCCTTGTCAGGATCCGCGATCTTCTCCGGCAGGGCTTCATATTCCCCGGCACGGCACACCGCAAGGTTCTTCCTTTCCGGCTTGAACGCCGCCGCCTCATAGCAGTAGCAAGGGATTCCGAGCTCGTCGTAGATCCTCTTCGCCAGCCCTCTGGCCAGTTCGGCGCACTCTTCCAGCGTGATTCCGGCCACCGGCACGAGCGGCAGCACGTCGCACGCTCCTGAGCGAGGATGCGCCCCGTGATGATGTCTCATATCGATCACCTCGCCGGAGCACCTGACTCCTTGGAAAGCCGCCTCCAGCACCGCCTCAGGGCTTCCCACAAAGGTCACCACGGTTCTGTTGGTCGCCTCTCCCGGATCCACGTCAAGCACCTTGACGCCAACCTCGTTGCCATCGACAGTCACCTTCGCCGAAGCGATCGCCTTCACGATCTGGTCTATCACATTTTTGTCCCGCCCCTCGCTGAAGTTGGGCACGCATTCTATAATCTTTGCCATAGTGGTTATGTGTTTTTAATTTGTGGCTATAAATTTATGAATATTTTCCCAATATTCATTGCAAACCCAAAGGGAATCTTCCGATTCTCTTTGAAATGTGAATCATGGCGTTCTAAATATGAATCATAATGCGTTTTCCACGGTCGCTGAGCCTGCGGTGCACAGAGCTTGCCGAAGTGTCGAAGCGACCGAAGTTCCACTTCGATTCATTTGAACACTTTCCTACAAACTGCCTTTTCTCGGCATTTTTTGTTTGATTATTCCGCAAGCAGTTTTCAACCTGTCATTTGTGCTGGTATATATCTCCGAATTGATATTCAATGAACAGTACCTAAAAGACATCATCGGAGCGGTAGCCGAGAAAAGAGTGGTTGTCTCCGGTTGCTCGCAGAATAAGTAATTTATCTACACCAGAAGGACATAGTCTTTGTGTGGAAATATTCAGGTTGTCTTTCATAATTGTCTCTGTTCCAAATGAATGTCTAGAAGACGCGTAAACCTGATTCCATGTCAGAGTGCAAAGATTCTTTAGACGCTCGATGAATCTTATGAAGAACCTTCCGTCATTTGTGGCGTTGACGTAGCTGCATAGTCTAAGCTCGGCGAATCCGAATACAATCTTTGTCGGCTCTTGAATTTTTAATTCAGGAGCCGATATCTTCAAGCGCTTGCCCATATACCTATTCGAATTGAGTCTTGAAATATTCTTTCATCAGCCTTTGGTCGATTACGGTACCGCGGTCGTGTGGACAAGAGTCCAGCCAAGGCTTTTCTTTGTGGGTACGATTCATCAGCCCTATAGCTGAGAAATCTCTGAACGAATCATATACCTGTGCGAAGAGTTCTTCTTCAGGATCTGTCAGCGAGATTATTTCACCATCAAACTGCAACCCTTTTGCTCCGTATTTCCGAAAGTGATCGTAGATGCAAGGAACAACCGGACCATACATCCATGCCTCGATTTCTTCTTTGAAGAGAGGAGTTCCGAAACTGGCAAGATGAAAACCCTGCTGATAGTACAGCAGTTTCTGAAGTTTAAGGTTGGTAAGCAATTCCCCACCATTCGCTTCATCTCTTTGCGCCATCGCTATCAGCTTATGCGCAATGTCAATTGCTTTATAAACCATATTCATATATTTAGTTAAGTCATCTGCAAAAATAATGATTATCAAGGAAATTCCAAATTTATTCCGCCTTCCGCCAGCGGATGTAGGATTCGTTGCGGTAGGAGCGGCGGTGGACGTTGAGGCCGAACTCGATAACTTTCCCTTCTTCCGGAATATACCAACCGTAAGATGACGCACTTCCGACAAGGTAGATCGCGTTGTCCACTCCGAAGGCGGCGAGCGTGGCGGCGAAGTCCTGCATAGTCATCTCGTTTCCGGTCACGGCGATGAAAACCTCGCCGTCCTTGGAACACAGCGCCTTGCGGATGGAGGCGCTCTTTAGATTGTTGTCGACCGGCGTGCCGTTGTCCACGAGAGGATATTGCCTGAAGAAATAGCCTTCAGTCTCGATTGCCTTGTCGAAAAGATCCGTATCTTCGGCGACTCCGATAGTGATCCGGCCGTCTATGATGGCGCAGAAGCCTTTCTTGGATATTCCTTGAGCCAGCACATCACCTTTGAGCACGAAGGAGCCGAGGATCTCGCGGTTGTCCGCCCGGATGTCCGCCGCCTGAGCCGCGAGGACATATTCGCTCTTGTCTTCTTCCGGTGCGCCGACGGAGAGTTCCGGGACAGCGCAGTGCGGGATGTACAGCGTCAGCGGGATGCCGCTCGCGACCGTGGTGTCGATTTTCTCTGAATATGCCACCCCGCAGGAGTCCGGGTCTTCCACCGCAACGGTCGTCAGGGAATCGGCCTTTGTCTCGACGCTTTCCTCGAACAGCCCCGTCTCTCCATTGTCCTCCGCCTTGTTGTCTTTCCTGCAAAGAACCGCCAGAGCCACGCCTGCCAGAACAAGCAGCGCGATGGCAGGGAGCAGCCATTTCGGCCGCTTGGGAGGCCTATTCCCGTTGGTGTCCCGATCTTTGTCACCCCCTATGAAGATGACTTCGTCGTCCCGTACATTATCGTAGTCCTGTCTGTTCATTTGAGTTTTCGTTTAGTCGTTGTCATTATTGCCAAGAGCGGACTTCAAGGCTTTCAGAACTTCCCTTGACAGTCCATCCGAAAGCACCACGTTGAACCTGTCGCAGTCCGACAAAGTCAGCGTCTGTTGCGTTATGTTTATCTCAGAGACAAAATCCAGATTGATGATGTGGCTTTTCCCGGCCCTCACGATATTCTTGCTCTCGACATCGCCGATCACATCGGACAAACTGTTGTGAATCCACCCCAGCTTGTACGTCACCAATGTGCCCTTGCTGCCTTTCACCACATCAAGGACAGTGAATATCCTGCTGTAGTTCCCCTCCGCCTTGACGTACACAAGGCTCTCCAAAGAAATCCGCAGAAGGCTGGCGTTAGTCTCTATGACAAGATATCTTCCCATCAATTCCAGATGTTTCGTCCACGAATGTACAGATTATTTCCAAATAATGCCCCCAATCACCCCGACAAATGTACGAAATCAAAGAATACCGTACGAAACGTTTCCCTCAATTTCTAATGAATATGTTTGCTTGAATATGTCCGCTTGCCATCAGGGCGCTCGTAATTATGCGCTTGGCGAATGTATTCCCATATACAATCCGTACATAAAATGCTCTTCTTGTGTACCAACTGTCATCGCAAGACGATTCCGTACCTGAAAGGCCCTTTTGGTGTACCAAGCGGCATTCTAAAGTGGTTTCGTACACCAGAGCACCCTTCTTTGTACCAAACACCACCCTAATGAGGTTTGGTACACCAGCGCGTTCTTGGGTGTACCAATTCCGATCACCCCGATGGCCTTTCACCCGTTAATGTTTGATCTGCAGTTTTCCTCTGACGTTATCAATGGTGATTGTACTGCACCTTCGTGGATTGCGAGTGCTTCTTTGGGCCGTTACAATCGAAATCATCCGGAGAGTACGCATTAGGGCTGCGTTACAGCGACGTAGCCTGGAGCAATCATATTTGGCCAAATGTATTTGTACTTGTATTTGGCGTTTTTCGATAATTGCTCAAAGACGGATTTGACCCTTTGATTACGGATGATAAGAAAGGTTTTGTTCTTTCTAAACGTACTGCGAAAGAGAAGAGCGTATTTGAGCATAGTAAAACATCTGTACAACAAGCTGTTATCCACCTTTCTCCAATCATCAGGGCGAGCACATTTTGATAGGAAAAATTGTCTTCCTTTCCTATAAATGTGGATAATTATCTCATTATCGGTTAGTGATATAACTATCCCAAAATCATTGTAGTGAACGTCTTGCACATACTCTACCTCACCGTTGTGATCAATCAAGCGGTTTTCTGGGTCAAGAATAAATACATTGTAACGAAATATGCTCATTGAACAATCTGAATTAGAATCTGTTTTGAAATGAATTTAAATATACTATGAGTTCTATAAATAATCGATTATTAGTTGTTTTGATTGAATGTGTTTTGCAATTATAAGGCAGTTAAGCCGTAAGGGTGTATTCACGCCAACAGTCACGGATAATCAGTGACAAGTTAAAGAAAAATCATTAACACGCAAGAAAGAAAACACACTACTGAAGCATTGGTCGCCGCCTTACGAGATTCCTTGCAGATCCAGTTTGTAGAGGATGTCCTCGTCAATGCGCTCGTTATGGAGAAACATCAGCATATAGACCGGAAAATACGTGACGGGACCTTTCACGGAAAGGTTGTCATTGCAGAATACCATCTCGCTTTCTATTTCATAGTTAGGAACTTTCAGAACATTGTCCATAGCGCTGTGACGCTCGTAGTTTTTTCTGGATTTGATTTCAATCGGAAGAATCTTTTCCTTGTAGGTTATGACAAAATCCAGTTCTCCCTGCTTCTTGTTGTTGAAGTAAGCCAGAGAGAAGCCGTGTGCTGTCAATTCCTGTGCGGCGGCATTCTCGAATATCCCTCCATAGTTGACATTCATCTCGCCGCGAAGAAGTTTCAGCTGCAATTCGTCTGAATATTGGCAGGTGAGGAGGCCGACATCGTTGAGGAACAACTTGAACAGATTTCTCTGCTCGGCAAGTTTCAAGGGATATTTTGGCTCCTCCACGTTATATGTCGGCAGGGCGACGCCTGCGTTCTTAAGCCACAGAAAACTGTTGCGGTACCGATTGAACTTGAAATTCTCATTGAGATTCTTGAGAATGAAGCGTTTGTTCTTCGAGTTCAGCTCTGAAGGAATCAAAGCGAAGATGTCGTTCAGGTACAGTTTATCATCGGGATCATATTTGGCGATGTCCTTCTTGTAAAGTTTGATGATGGCCTTCTGCTCCTCTTCCACCAGACGCAGATTGTTTGTGTCAATATATTTGGAGACAGCGGCGGGCATTCCCCCTACCACTAGGTAAAGTTGGAACACCTTCATCATCCTTTCGTGCACTATCCTGTCAACCTGAGTTCTGTTCCTGAAACTTTCCTCAAGCGCGTCAATGATAGTCGGGGCGACACCTATAGCTAACGCAAATTCCTCAAAATCCAGCGGATACATATCGAATATATCCATATATCCGACCGGCTCGCTCCGAAGATCCTTCAGCTCAACACCCAGAAGTGACCCGCTCATAGCATATCTATAGCTCCCTTCTTCAACCAAGAATTTTATCAGAGTGACGATTTCTGGATATTCCTGCACTTCGTCAAAGAAGATAAGTGTCTTGCCGGGAATCATTTTCGTCTTGGCGAGCGCCGAAATCCTGAGTATCATCTCTTTGGCATCCGCCACGCCGTCAAGAAAACCGATGGCGTTTCGGTTTTCGACAAAGTTGATCTCCACGATGCTGTTGAAATTATCCGCTCCGAACCGTCTTATGGCGAATGTTTTTCCTGTCTGCCTTGCCCCGGTGAGAAGCAACGCCTTGTTATGATTCTTGTAAAAACTTTCTATCTTATTGTCAATCTTGCGCTTAATCATACTTTTGTCCGTTTTTCCAAGGTAGATAAGTATGTTATCTGTCCGATAATCCAATTTTTTGCTTGCTTAGGCATTTCCTTTGTCAGATTATATTTGTGAAGGCTCCGTGCGACAAACTGCTCATAGCGCAGTACTGGCACAGGCTTTCCGGAGCCGAGATCGCAAAAAGACTTGGCTACAACAGCGCCGACTCGGTCAAGTCTCAGAAATTCAAGTGCATCCAGAAACTTAAGGCATTGGTTGACAAGTTTAAGAAATTACAGGCGGAATGATGACGGACATGGAACGAAATAATAGAATAGATGAATATCTCACCGGGACGATGTCGGAAAGTGATCGGACATCCTTTGAGGAGGAACTACTTGAGGATGACACCCTTCGCGAGGATGTCGAGGCTCAGCGAACTATAGCCGAGGCGGTCCAGACTGTCCACCTTAAGAATATGCTTGCGGACGTTGAGGCTGACATTCGTCGCAGACACATCCTGCGCCGGATTGTTATGTGGACATCTTCCGCCGCCGCTGCTGTCGCCATCGTCCTCTCCGGCTATTCCGCCAGGCAGTCCAGCCTCATCAAAACCATAGGTGACGAGTGTCTGGCCGAACTGACGCCACCTGTATCTCGTGACGGCAACGCCATCGACAGCCTTCTCACTCAGGCATATTCACAAATAACGATCAATGAATATACCGCCGCGGCTTCCGCTTTGGTCGAAGCCAGACTATTGATTGACAAAGGCTTGAATACTCCTGCGACAAATGAGGAGTCCTGTTATCGCCATGCTCTCCTCCAACAACACCGCTACGATGTCGATTGGCTCGAAGCCATCACTCTGATGAAGCAGGGCCGTCACAGAAGGGCTCGCCGTCTGCTCGAATCCATCGCCTCCTCTCCAAGCCCGTACTCCGTCAAGGCCCGAAAGATTCTGGACCGCTGACGATTAATCACCATTCTTGTGATTGCTCGGAAAAGTGCTTTTTTTCCGCAAGAAGCATTTGGTGTATGGCGTGAAAAAATGTATTTTTGCAAAGATATGGATTCTGATCCGACCATTATACATAATACGCTTTGACTATGGCAATTGACAATGCTTTACCTTGGTTCCCGCTGACACCGGATTATATTGACAAATACTACGGCGATGTTCTGAAGTACCTTCGTGACTCTTTTGAGATGGAGGAGGGGGAGATAAGTTCGGACAAGTCTTTCAGCACGACGGCCTCTCTTCTGATGCAGAGGGCGGAGGAGATCCGGACGTTGTACATCTCGCGCTCTTTGCTTGAGGTGCGGGCTGCCTCTCGCAGTGGCATTGAGAAGGATGCGAAGATCGTGGCGGCCGCGGTGTTGTATGCAAGTTTGTTCCGTCGGGAAGAGACTATTCGCCTGATGTCGCTGCTGTGTCTCATTTTGGCTGTGTTGTTCCCTGAACTGGCCGACAGGATCGCCTCGATAGAGCTTCGATGCGTAAAGGCTGCCGCGATTACAGGGGTAAGGTACAATATGGATGATGTAATCGGGTTCAATGTCCCGGATCTGGTCAGGAAGATGGAGGATTCCACGATGGAAGGCTCGGCTGATGTCCGCTGGTTTCAGAATCACGGAACGGTCAAGGTCGATCCGGAAGGACTCTCGCTATATTCGACAAGCCGCCTTTTTTTGAATATGAAGGGATGCGCGTTTCGTCCGGTGGTTTCCATCGAAGGCGGACAGGTGCGTGTTATGCAGAGTAAAACGTCGGGAAAGGCATATTCTTTTGATAAAGACCGGTTTTTGAACGATTGCGCTGATGTGAAGGAAGATGATGAAAAGGTGCTCTTGAAATCTTATGCGGATGGGGATATACTCACCGTTCGCGTGAAGAGTGTGACCTATGACACTATTTTGGCCGAAAGCACCGATCCGTCCTATGAGTTGCTCAGGTGCCCGATAAGGATCACTGGCGGTGCCACGAATGTCAGAGGCCTGTATATAACTGATTTCGCGAGGAATATGAGGATCGGTGATATCGTCAATGTGGAATATATGGAGGATAGGAAATGCTTCAGCATAGACGACACCGTCATCGAATTTATCTACAACCGTTACTGGACAGAGCAGGAGGACGAGTCCACGTTTGACAGTACCATCGGGGTGCTGTTGTTCCAGCATTGCGGAGAGGTTCCGAACACTTGGCTCACGAGGGAAGGTTTCCTTGTCCGGACGATAGGCGATGAGACTTATCCACGTTACACGCAGAAGTGTCTTGACATCGTGGACTACGATGACAAGTACGATTTTCTGATCGCCGAAGTGGCGGAGGACGCTCCGGGAGATCTACGGGTGAATGAGATGGCCGCAAGGGACAGCTTTATCCATTCGCTTCTTTATTTGAACAAGCCGATTGTGACTCCTGTTCCTAAAAGACCTGAGGTCAAGAGGGTATCCTCCGATCTGTTGACTGAGCTTCACAGGATTGAGGCGTTGAGGTCAGAAATCGCCGTGAGCGGATCCGCGAACCGGCAGGAGGTTCTGAAGGCCTGTATGATGCTGTCCTTCATTCTTGGTGATGACGCTGACTTTGGTTACTATGTGGCCAGTCTTGACTATCTTGATTGCCTGATCGCTTTCGCAAGAAAAGACTTCGATTCGGTCATTCCTCTGGACAAGAGGAACATCACAGGCGAAAGGATTATGACTATGGGCGTAATGACGGGAATTCTTGCCCAATATGGGAAATCCGAAGAGTCCGCTGTCATTGACAACACAATCAAGAAACTGCCGGGAACTCCTATGGCAGCCGTGGCCAAACTGGTTCAGGCGGCCAATCGATTGATGGGAACTCCGTCATTGGAGCGGCTTCGCGTTGATCTCCACAGGGAGATCTGTACGGTTCTCGGTGTGTCTGACTCGATAGCGCCAGAAACCGATGACGAGGATCGCTTCCCGTTTATGCCCGAGGGCGAGAGCGTTGAACATAAGATGTCTTGGGTGTTCGACAACGAGACCGGACTTTTCAACGAGACATCCCAGAGCTTCAAATGTATGAAGACCATCTGTGCCTTTATGAACCGTTATGTGGAGCAAGGAGAAAGCCATCTGTACATCGGGACAGATGAGAAGCGGCGTTTTGTGAGCGGCTTCGGCTCGGATGTCGATGAACTCATAAAGAAAGGCGAGATAAAGGCCACCGGGGATGTCGAGGATGAATATATGCGTGTCATCGTGATGGGCAAGATCCGGGACCGCTTCCCTGACACTTACCAGAATGTCACCCCTACGATTTGTTGCGGAGGCAAAGTCTTGGATCTTTGCGTGCAGCCGGCCAAGGAGGGTGTGGTGTACCTTAACGGAGTGGCATACTATAGGTCCGGCTCCGAGATCAAGGTGATGAATCCGACCATAGAGGACGAGTTGAGGAACAGAAAGTATCTTTTGAGAAACGGGATGGCCGACAAGATAGACGCTGTCAGGCGTGCGGTCAACTCCGGGCACACAGTGTGCCTTGTCGGGTATGATTCGTCAAGCAGCGACACTCCTGAAAAGGACAGGAAGGTAGAGGCGTTCGCCTTTACGGACAGCAAGCGATGTGACGCCGTTTGGGCGTTCGATCCTAAGGACAGGAAAAACAAGGTTTTTCTCCTTAAGCGCGCCGATGCCGTCAAGGTTCTGGATGAGTGTTGGAAGTACCAGAAGGCGCACAAGACTTTTGAACTGGACATCTTCGGATTCTCCGGGAACGAAAGCATCCCTTTTGACATCTTGCTTAAGACCACAAGAGCCAAGAACCAGTTTGTCGAACAATATCCGTCAGCGGCAGCCAACATCCAAAGAATGGAAAATGGCGGGTGGCGGATTAAGGCGACTCTCTTCAATAGTCTCTCTTTGGAAGCCGCATGCAGTTTCTATCTCGGTATTTCTGATGAATTGGACATCAGTGCGTCGCCGGAACTGAAGACGAAGGTCAACGAGCGCTTGGAGAGAATCGTGGCTGGAATGTAACCAATCAAATCTAGTCCAGATATTCGATTTTGAAGTCGTAGTCCCATTGCGTGAAGTAGAGGTTCCCTTTTTCCCACTCGACTTCACCGCGCTGGAAATCAACGGTGTCACTGCGAGGGTACTTCTTCTCAGGGTCGAGGTTGCCACCGAAGTCGGAATTGATGACCATACGGTAAGGTTCGATGCCTCCGAGGAAGAAATAGCCGCCGTAGGTGGTGACGCCGAAGCTCTGATCGACCGGCACCCAGCCGTAGCCTTCGAAATAGACCTCTCCCCAGTCGTGCAGGTTGCCCGCGCCCGGATGCATCATCAAGCCGCTCTGCCATCTGGCCGGAATGCCTTTGTAGCGGCACATCGTGATGAAGAGCAGCGTCACCTGGCCGCAGTCGCCGTGGTGGTTCGTCAGGACATATTCAGGAATATTCTCAATCGTGGAATAGTCTCTGGCGGAGGCCCACGGGAATGTCTTGTCTATCCAGGTGTAGATCGCCTTGGCCTGAAGGTAAGGATTTTCGATACCCGAAGTGACCGAATCAGCGGCCACCTTGACCTTGTCGGTGAAGATCACGTGTTGTTCCCGTTCGGAGGTATATTCCTTATATTCAGGAGTTGATACATTGTAGGCAAGCACCTTGGATGAGTCGATCGGATGCCACTCGCCGCTGGAGGTATATTCAAAGACCTCGTGGAAGACGGTCGGCTTGTTCTTGACGGTTTTTGCTTCCATATAGACGCTGCTGTGCGGGTGCGACGGCTCGGAGAATGTGAGCCGCTCCACAGGGTAGGCCACGCCGTCAACTCCGGCCTCGATGAATTTGAAGTCGGTCTGTCTGGCGACATCCTGGCGTGGAAGCGGCAGCCAGCATCGGAGCGTCTGGCCCGGCCTTAATGTGTTGGCGTGAACCGTCAGTGTGAATGTCACCTTCATCCTCTTCGGCAGGGCGAAATAAGGGTTCTCTTTTCTGGCTGCGATGTTCTCCAGAACCTGCCTTTTGATCTCCGGAATCGTCACAGCGTCAATCGCTTCGTGACCGTACAACGAGGTTCCGCTCTTGGATAAATCCTCGTCCTTGGCATCTGCCGCAGCTTTTATTACAGCCAGTTCTGGATTGATTCTGAATAGATTGCGTGCCGCCGCCGTGAAATACATCGTGCGCTTCCCGATCTGCGTCGACTCCAACTCGCCGGAAGCCGTCCACTTGTCGATCTGTTCGTCAGTGACATCGGGGATATATTTCTGAATATATTCCTTCACATCCTCCCGTGTTGCGCAGAACTCCGTCGCAAGCCTTTGCGCCAAGTCCTTGTCCCACGAATATTTGTACCTCATCTGCCTCGGCAGCCAGATGTTCGCAGCCAACGCGATCGCCACCAGCGTCCAAAGGACTATCTCTTTTCTTTTCATCGCCATGGTTTACACCAGTTTAAGTCCGAGTCCCGGGCGGTCCGGAAGTGTGATCTTGCCGTCAACTACGGTCATGCCCTCGAAACGGTCGTTGGATATGAGGAGGTTGCCGTCAAGGTCGGCAAAATCTACGGCAGGGGAGAGTTGTGCGGCGGCGGTCACGGCGCAGGATGTCTCGGTCATACAGCCGACCATCACCTTCATCCCTTCGGCGCGGGCGTAGTTCAGCATCTTCCAGGCCTCGCGCATTCCGGTGCACTTCATCAGCTTGATGTTGATTCCGGTGTAGGCACCCTTGACCTTCTGAACGTCAGCGAGACGCTGGATGGCCTCGTCGGCGAACGTCGGCAGCGGGCTGCGCTCGGTCAGCCAGGCATTCTCGTCCATCATCTCCTTCTGCATCGGCTGCTCGACCATCACGACCCCGTGCTCCTTCAGCCAGTAGATCATCTCCAAAGCCTTCTCCTTGTCCTTCCAGCCCTGGTTGGCGTCCACGGCGAGAGGCAGGTCGGTGATCTCACGGATGGTCTCGATCATCTCCTTGTCATTGTCGAGTCCAACCTTGACCTTCAGGATCTTGAACTGTTCAGCGCATTCCTTCGTCTTCTCCCGGACAACCTCAGGAGTGTCGATGCCGATGGTGAACGTTGTGTTGGGAGTCTTGTCGGCGTTGAGGCCCCAGATCCTGTACCATGGCTGTCCCATAAGCTTGCCCACAAGGTCGTGCAGGGCTATGTCCACGGCTGCCTTGGCGGCGGTGTCACCCTCGTTGATTCCGTCCACGTAGGTCAGGATGTCATCGATCTGGAACGGGTCGCTGAACTGCTCCAAATTAACCTTTTTCAGGAAGTTGCAGACGCTCTCCACGGTCTGCCCAAGGTACGGCGGCATCGAAGCCTCTCCATATCCGGTGAACCCGTCATATTCAATCTTCACCTGCACATCCGGCGTGGTGGTCCTTGAATATGAAGCCACGGTGAACGTGTGCCGCAGCTTGAGCTCATACGGCTCGAAACTCAGCTTCATTCTTGCCGAGCC
>CAVBMN010000053.1:0-16682 GCA_963596515.1 bacterium | reverse complement strand
AATGAGAACAAGCCAACATCTTGTGATAGTCGCCATTGAGGTGGAGATTATCAGACTTGTCAAAGTACGAGCCTACAAGCGAGTACGTTTCGGCAAGGTCGAGAGAGTGCGCAGCCACTACAGACGTTATTAGGGTGATTTCTGTAGTCAGTCTTCACTCTGAGCCGTAAGGCTCTCTGCTTCACCCCTCGGTTTTTAATTGTATCAAATCCCACACTGTATCAATATATCCTTTGAAAACCATCTTGACACAGCAATATTTCATATCACCTTAATCTTTTAGATTAATCTGACACAAAACCTATGATACGGAGGATGATTTAGGATATCCAATTTTGGTAGGGAAATTCTACCAAAAAGATGACGGTCTTTGACCATCTATCACGATAGGTGGTGCAAAAAAAGACAATCTCCAATCTGTAATCCTCCTATTATTTCAATGGGGATGGCTTCGTACATATAGCCACCAACAGTTAGACACGTAAAATTTCCCGTGAATTTTACATCAAATATCAAGAACCTACTTGACTTTTCATTCCTACTACCCTATTTATTATAAAAACAATCTTTAATATGACGTACAAAAGAACACAAAGGGCTTTAAGCCCCGAGACCAAGGCTAAGATTTCAGCCAAACTAAAAGGGCGCAAGAAGACGCTTCACCATCGCCAAAACATATCCAAGGGTATGACCGAATATTGGTCGAAAGTTCCACCAAATACAACTGATGAAAACAAAGCATAATACACCACTTATCAAGGTTAAGTTTTTGGTTTTTCAAGGACGCTCACAATAATAAAAAAGAATAATAATTATGCACATTGATTACATTAGACAAGATAAAAATCATCGCTCCAATAGAGAGTATCCGTTCTTTGAAAGAAGAATATTTCAAGGTAGAAATAAAGAACAGTGAGGTAGTATCATATTCATTTACACAGACCACACCATTCCTATTGTATATTGAAAAAGACATAGAGGAACAAGAAGCAGTCTTTGAATTCACGGGCAAGATTCTTTTGGATGATTACCCAATGCTGATTTCAAAGGACACGTTCAAGAAATGTTTGGAATATATTGGACAAATGGGAATCTGTGATATAGATTTTGATTGCATCATCAATCAAGGAGATGTCTGTAAAATCGACATAACGAAAGATATACCTCTTGATGATTGTCCCAAAATATCCGAACACCTAAGAACACACCTGACCAACAATAAGAAATATCTTTCAAGAAGCGAAACAGGGAATCTTATCATCGAAAAGAACGTCAAAACAAAGGGATGCAAAAGAAGACTGACCATCTATGACAAGCAAAAGGAAATCAATAAGGCTTGCAACCGAGATTTCTTATTCGCCCTCAACGATTCCAATAAACTACTTGACTATTTCCAAGGCAAGGCAAGATTTGAATTAAACCTCAATAGCAAAGAAGCCATAAGGAAGTGTTTGAATATTCCCGAAACTACATTATCCTATGTCTTGGAATCAAACGCCAATCCCATCCTTGAATTCATAGAGGATGTCATTCAAGATGATGAACAAGTATCAAACTGCACTTCATTGACAGAACGAAAGAATCTCGCCTTACTCCGAGACTGCGATATGGACATCAAAAAGGTTGAGGCTGAAATCCGAACATACGCCAGCAAAGGCACGCACATTTCGCAAGCCTTAAAACCATACCGACAACTTCTCGACAAACTGAACAATGACGGACAGAGACCAAGAATCAAAAGCAGACTATGCACGTTGCTTGCGGAAGTCTTGATTATAGTTGTTCTATTTCCGCTATACATATAAGGATGACCAACAACTGAAATGTTTTATCGTATTCACTGGGAGTTATTCAGATTTTTCATTACTTTTGCAACGACATATTGCGAAAGTGTTTTCGTGTTCCTCTATGGAAATGTGGAAGTTTTCAAATCTCGGGAATTACGGAATACATCTCGCTCGTATTGACTATGTTGTATGCCTATATCTATGGGCTGATACTCCATATCAATCCGAGTGTGGAGTATCAGTAGTTTATCGAGAAAAGGTTCTTCCACAACCTCCATAGAATAAGCGAAAAAGGCTCCACACTTTTCGTTTATTATTAGAACCGCCTAAGGCAGCCAAGGCTAAAAACTATTTACGTTCGCTTATGAACAAATTGATTTATGCAGTCGCACTCCTGCTTGGTTTGAGCGTGATGATTCCATCCTGCACCTCCTCAAAAGAGGAAAAAGAAGAGGAGGGAAACGAGAGTACTAGCCTCATCGGTATTTGGCGTTCTACCCGTTTTGAAGAACTTAATGAGTTAGGAGAAACAATCGGTAGTGAGGCGACAAATGAATGTTCTGTAGAATTCACGGAAGATTATGCAATTCTTGACCTCTATGATATTACAGAAAATGGTAATGCAATTCAATCCAACTACAAAATCACCACGGTGGATGGTGAAAGTATTATAACTTTCCCAGACGCTTCATCAAAGTACGACAAAGAATTGCAGGGCAAATCTCCAATGGGCAGTTAATCATATACCAGACCTCAGATGAATGGGATTATAGTTTTATGTATTACTGCACTAAAGCAAAATAATTAAACATCAAACAATTCATACAATATGAGAACCATTTATTTATTAATCATTAGCGTAATGATGGTTGGAGCATCCTTTACCTCATTCGCACAAGAGAGCACAAATGATGATGCCAAAAGGCAAGAGTATCTTAATCGGGTAATCGCCAAGGAAAAAAGGGAAGAGGCTTTTAAAGCATCTCTATCCGGTTGGCGTTTTGGTGGCGAATACTCTGCACGAAAGTTTAATACAATCGGAACGAGACCAGCAACCAAAAGAGGACTTCACGCAACGGTTGGCTACAGATTCAACAAACATTGGTATGTTGGAGGAATCACTGGTATAGACCTGACGTTTCCTTTTGAAATAAAAAGGGACGGGTATGTTGATGATGACATTAATTATTCCATTGAGAGAAAAGACAAAGTGTATATTCCTAT
Organism: bacterium; assembly: GCA_963596515.1. GTDB lineage: Bacteria > Bacteroidota > Bacteroidia > Bacteroidales > UBA932 > Cryptobacteroides. The sequence goes on along the minus strand of CAVBMN010000053.1, from coordinate 13,671 downwards.
AATTATAGAGCCAAGATACTACTTCAATTATGCAAAATTTGCCACATATCTTTATGTCAATAATGGAGTAGAATTTTCAAGTTCGACTTCCGGCATAGGCACATTCGGGTTAGGCTTTGACTGGAATATCAAAGATACTAAATGCGTAAATATGGCATTTGGCTTAGGACTAGGTGGTTGGGAATCAGCAGACGGTGATTTTATGGCAGGAATTGGTGAAGAGGAGAACGGAGGTTATGGCCCGACCGATGGGTTTGTATTCAGTTTCAAGATAGGCTTCTCGTTCTAACGGGACATTCTGCGTACACTACAGATTTGAATAAGGTTTGGACTATTTTGCCCAAGCCTTATTTCTTTAATAACTTCAAAACAACAAACTACTTAATTATATCCAACATCTTTTTTGGAGAAGTGATAATCGTTCCTTTTCGGATGATGCACTTCTTACCGTTATAGGGGTTATCCGAGGACAAGCCGTAATTCTTTAGGTAATTGTAGGACACGCCTAAGGCTTCCCTACTCCAGTTGTCGAACAAGGCTTTCAGATTTCCATAATAGTAATGAATACCATCTTTTTCAAGGTGGATGACAGTTCGTTCTTGCTTTCCGTTTTTGAGCATAGTTTTCGAGATTTTCCACAAAGATACATTAATATTGCAAATTATCAATATATGCAATATTTTCTTTCGTAAAAGTTGCATATATTAAATATTTGCAGTATATTTGTACTGCAATCAGAAAAAGGGATGGTTATGGCAACAGAAAGAAGATATTCAGTTAATCTCGCCCCAAGCGGTTGGGCGGTTTATGATAACGAGACCGGAGAAAAGGTCAAAGGATTTTCGGGTCGTGCGTTCGGTCGCATTGACGCTCTAAAGTATCTCTATGACCTGTACGGATGGAACTATCCCAAAGGAGGATTTCGGTCTTAAATTACAGACATATTGATTTCAAACGTCAAATTCAAGGGTATGGAAAAGGTTTGCCTACTATGCAGGGTCAGCACACAAGCGCAAGATTACGAGTATCAGATTTCAACCCTCTCTGAACTCTGTAAGTCCAAAGGTTGGGAAGTGGTCAAAGTGTTCGCTAACAAGGTCAGTGGAGCGAAAAAGAATGAGGAACGTACCGAAATCAAGGAACTGTTAGAATTCGTCAAGACCAACAAGGTGAACAGAGTATGCGCCACCGAAATCAGCCGTATCGGAAGAAACACGTTGGAGGCATTGAAGACTATTCAAATCCTATCAGACCACAAAGTCAATCTTTATCTTGCAAATTACAACATAGAGACGCTTGACCGCAACGGAAAGCCAAACAATCCTCACTATCTGCTTGGAAATTTCATCTTATGAACGTGGTCTAATCCGTAGCCGTATGGAAATGGGGTATAACGAATATGTTCGCCAATGTAAAGAGCAAGGAACACCAATGGGAAGACCTACTGGCTATCAAAAATCAGAAGAAGCCTACAAGAACGAATACAAGCAGGAAATCAGTCTGTTGAGGAAAGGTCTTTCACTAAGGAACATCAATTCCATCACAGGCACAAGTGTTAATACACTCAGAAAGTTAAAGGCCACGTTTGTTAAATAGACGATATTTTTGTATATTCATAATGGGAGGAACAAATCTAACCTCCGATTTTCAACTATGCACACATAAGAATGATTATTCTACGGAAATTTCCGTAAGAGGACTAAGCCCTCCTCGGCATACAAGAGGTCAGCGTCTTACTGACGATGGCAGCCCAAAGGCGAATAAGCGGCCACGGCATTATGTGGTGTAAGTCTTAGTGTAAATGTTTACAAAAAACGACTTAGACAATGATTTGATAAATGAATTCAAGACTTTAGGAATCAGTGATGAAAATGATATGATAACCATACTGAACGGACTTGACGGTTTGGCTGAAATAGGATACACAATTTACAAAAAGGGAAGAAACGATGATTAAGAAAACGAGGAAACTCAGCCACGATGAAAAGATAGTGGAGAAAAGGAAACAACTTGCAGAAAAGGGCAAAGTGGCAGCGATTTGGACACGTGTGTCATCAGCAGACCAATACAAACAGAACTATTCAATCGACACTCAAAAAGCGGCTTGCCGTGAATATTGCGAACGTAATAATATTCGCATAAAAGGATACTTCGGAGGTGAAAACGAATCTGCAAAGTTTGCCGGAGAGAAATTCTTGGATATGATTGGAACTGTCGGAGAGAATCCCGAATATAACACAATAGTAGTTTTCGACTTTGACAGATTTTCAAGAAACTCTATTGACGGAATTACCTACAAGAGTACATTGAAGAGGAAAGGAATCACCATTGAATCCGTGAATCAGCCTATCGACACTAACAATATATTAGCGGAGCAGATTGAGAACATTCTGATTATTATGGCAGACATTGACAACGCTATGAGACGACACAAATGCCATGATGGAATGGTAGCCTGCATCAAAAGAGGCGAATTATACTCTAGACCTCCATTTGGATACGATTCTCGAAAAGAGGGGAAGAGACACATTATCACCATCAACGAGGACGGGAAAATATTGAAAAAAGCCTTTGAGTGGATAGTGGAGGAACCGGAAATTTCACAAGCGGAAATAATAAGACGATTGGAAGCACGTGGGCTTACCATCAGCAAACAAAAACTATCGCAATGTCTGCATAACAGTTTCTATTGCGGACTGCTGGAGCATCAATATCTGAACGGTGAAATCATCAAAGGAAAACAAGAGGCAATGATTAGCGAAAGCACATTCTATAAAGTTCAAGATATACTGGCAGGAAACAACAAGAACTATCAGCAAGCGGAAGAAACGCCAGAGTTTCCACTTAAAATGCACGTATTTTGTGCCAAGGACAATCACGCACTGAGTGGATATACTGTGAAGAAGAAAGGTCTGAAATACTACAAATGTGGTGTCAAGGGATGCGGAACGAATGTGTCCGCCAAAGAACTGCATAGCAAGTACGCTGAAATCCTCAACGGTCTGACTGTTCCCGAAAGTTTATTGCCGATATACAAAAGAGTAATCGAAAGGAAATTCAAGGAAAAAGAAAACGATAATCTCATAAGCAAGAACTCCATTGAAAAGAACCTATGCACACTTAAAACAAAATTGAAAAAGGCAAAGATGAGATTCTTGACAGAAGACGGCATTGACAACGATGATTACAACGAAGTCAAGTCTGACTTGCAGGCTAAAATCGCAAATTGTGAAAAAGAACTGAAAGATTGCTCACAAGACCTATCGAACCTTGCGGAATATACTGACGTGGCACTCAAAATCGCCTCTTCACTTGGTTCTATGTGGGGTAAGATGGATTTCAAAGTCTGTCAGAAGATACAGAATCTTGCCTTTCCAAAGGGCATAAAATGGGATGGCGAAAAGCGTTGCTATCGAACCGATGGAATGAACGAATTCTTTAGGCAAATCGGGCTTCTATGTGGTTCTGTGAGGGGTATGGGAATAAAAGAAACGGACACCGATTGCTCAGTGTCCGTGTTAGTAGCGGGGGAAGGACTCGAACCTCCGGCCTCCGGGTTATGAGCCCGACGAGCTACCAACTGCTCTACCCCGCGATGTTGGACTGCAAAGGTACGGATTATTTTTGAATATGCAAATATTTATCAAAAAAATCCATTCTCAAAACGTTCGGTACGCTTCGACAAGCTCAGCGACCGAACGGGGATGCGCTTTATTATAGTTAATCCGAAATATTCATAAACTCCTTCATTCCGGCGATGTCGGTCTTAGAGAAGGATTTCTGTTCGCCGGTGGTGAGGTTCTTCAGCTGGATGGTGCCGGCCTCGGCCTCGTTGCCGCCGTTGATAGACAAGAACGGAATGGATTTCTTCTCGGCGTAGTCAAACTGCTTCTTAAGTTTGGACGGCTCCGGATAAACCTCGACGGAAACGCCTTCGGAACGCAATGTGGCGGCAACCGGGAGAACATAGCGAAGTTCCTCGGCGCCCATACAGGCGAACAGAAGAGTCGTACTGGAGGCCAGAGACTTAGGGAACTTGTCCAAGCCCTTTAGAACATCGTAGATCCTGTCGGCTCCGAAACTGATGCCGACGCCTGACATATCCGGAAGACCGAATATTCCGGTAAGATTGTCGTAACGACCTCCGCCGCAAATGCTTCCGATCTGGAAATCAAGGGCTTTGACCTCGAAGATGGCACCAGTGTAATAGTTTAGGCCACGGGCCAGGGACAGGTCTATCTCAACCGGACACTTCACTCCGGCCGCGTCAATCAGGTCAAACAGTTCCTCAAGCTCATCAAGACCTTTGAGACCAGTCTCGGAGACGAGTCCTGAAGCGGAACCGCCGTTCATCAAGGAACGCATCGAAGACAGTTTCTCAGAAGTGGAGCCGGACAGTTTCAGAATCTGCTCTATCACGGCGATGGCTCCATCAGTCAGACCTTTCTCACGCATCTCCTCCTCGACACTCTCCAGACCGATCTTGTCAAGTTTGTCAATCGCGACAGTGATGTCCACGACCATATCAGGGAATCCGCAGATCTCGGCGAAACCGGTCAGGACTTTCCTATTGTTGATCTTGACCAGCACATTCACGTCCAGAATACTGAACACTTTATCCACAATCTGCACAAGTTCAAGCTCGTTGACCTGAGACTTGCTGCCGATCACATCGACATCGCACTGGTAGAACTCGCGGTAACGGCCCTTCTGCGGCCTGTCAGCCCTCCAGACCGGCTGGATCTGGAAACGCTTGAACGGGAAGGAAATCTCGTTCTGGTGCTGAACCACGAAACGGGCGAACGGTACGGTCAGGTCGTAACGGAGACCTTTCTCACAGACTTCCTTGGAAAGAGCGACGCTGTTCACTCCCCCGTCTTCCGTGCGGTAATCCTCGAAGTTGACCTTTGAGAAGCAGTCTCCGGAGTTCAGAACCCGGAACAGTAACTTGTCCCCTTCCTCGCCGTATTTGCCGAGCAAGGTTGACAGATTCTCCATCGCCGGAGTCTCGATCTGGGCGTAACCGAAAGTCCTGAAGACCTTCTTGATGGTGTCGAAGATATAATTCCTTTCGGCCATATTCTGCTGACCGAAATCACGTGTTCCCTTTGGAATGGATGGTTTCTGACTCATAATGTTATTTCTCCACTTTTTCGGCTTTGTAGCCAAGTTTCTTGATAGCGTCCGCAAGGGTATTCTCGTTGGTCTTGCGGTTATCGTACTTGATCTTGATTGTCTGATCCTTGAGTGAGACCTTCAAGTCCTTGACACCTTTGATGAAGGCGATGTTCTCGTTGATCTTGTTCACGCATTTGTCGCAGTGCATATTCGTCGCGAACACGACCTCGCTGACATTCTTGTCGGCAGGATTCTCGGCGGCATATTCACAAACCGGAACTTCGGCAAAAACGGAAGGTACGGTCAGCGTCAAAGCGGCCAGCGCCATCAATAATATTCTTTTCATAACACCTTAAAATTACAGCGTAGTTCAATGCGCCAAGGTTTATCGTGCAAAGATAGTGATTTAATCGTTCTTTGTCGCCCTCCAGAGCGTCAATCTCACTCCAAGATTGATCCGGCGGCCCATAATAGGTCCCCAGACACAACTGGCATCGAATCCCGGAGTCCAAGGAGTCCATTCTCCGGCGGCATTATGATCCCCGACAAGCACGTGCTTCTGAGTGAAATTCGTGATATTCTCCACTCCGGCATAAATGTCAAATCCACGGAAGCGTCTGGTAATCTGAGCATATAACAGAGGATAGACCGGAGTGCGACCGTCAGCGTAAAGCAACGAACCCTCCTCATCCTTCAAATCCTTCATAAAGTCATACACCCTCGCCGAACCGTTCACGGAAGTGGTGAAATCAAATATCCAACGGCTCAGATTGGTCTTGTACTGGAGGTTCAGCACCCCTTTGAAGCGGCTGAGCATAGGCTTCTCCACCAAATCGCCACCATAATTCTCCTGACGTGCATTGGTGTAGCGGCCGGTCAAAGCCACGGTGAAGCGGTCAAACGGCTCGACATTGAAATCCACCTGCCAGTTATCTGAATATGAACGTCTTCCATCGGAATCAAAGAACCATATATCACGGCCGCCGTTCACATCTGTTCCCGGAACCTCGTAATCCACCATCAACTGACGCGAGAACTGAGTGCGGAAATAATCGAAACTGATGTAAGTCTTGGAAGGATCAACGCCGAACGGCATATAAAAAGTCACATTGCCTCCGAAAGTCCACGAATCCTCCAGCAGCCTGTCCATACAATCGCCTTCAAGCCTGCTGTGGGTGGACATCACACCGATGTTGTCAGCGATCGGATCGGCATACCTCAATCCCCTGCCGCCGTTCGCCCTCGCGACGAACCACTCCGCCGGTGAATATTTCAACGTCACCCTCGGGGCCACCTTGAACCCGTTTCCCTTGTACCAATCGGCGCTCACTCCGACAATGGATGTGAATATGTCCCCGGCGTGGAAGGTATATTCCCCGTAAGCCCCGCCGAAGAAATGATCCGCCATTCCTGAATATGGGCGCTGACTATTCTTGTCTGTCATATTCCACAAGCCATAGTCCAATTTTGCGACAACCTCATCGATGTGGTCGAATGTGCCGGAGAGTCCGACAGTGAAGTCGTGGGACTCATTCAACATATTCCTGTAGAGGAAGTTGACAAAACCTGACTGCTGGCTTGCGAGGTAGGATGAGGCTCCGAACCAGGAGTCGCTTTTCTGCCACGACCAGTCAGCGATGGCGGCTATGCTGGACGAGCCGTCCTCGCGAAGAGGTTTGCCTACTTTCAGGTAGGCGTTCAGGAGACGGTTTGTGATGTCGGTGCCCCAAGGTTCGCGTGATAGTTTTTCTGATAAGATCGGCCCTTTGGCACCAGAAATAAATTCATCAGAGGCCCAATGAGGTTCCATTCTGTCTTTATCATAGCCGTCCATACCGCCCTGACGCCGGTCACGGACAGCCTTCACTCCCCAGCGCACCTGAAGCTCAGGCGTGTAGTAGAGCCACCTGTTCGCAACATTGAACTGCAACATCTTAGGATCATCACGGAAACCGTCGTGATTCATATCATAAGTCTTGAAGTTTCCGCTGACGTGTCCGAGAACAATCGTGTAGATGGTCGGACTGAGCTGCCACGCCGAAGTCGCGTTGAAATCCGCCTTCGTGTCACTCATCATCGAAGCCTGAATGAAAAGCGGTTTCTCCTCTGTCGGTTTCTTGTGCTCAAGGTTGATCTGCCCTGTCATTGACTCCAGACCGTTGATCACGGACGGAGAGCCTTTTGCGATCTGGATGCTCTCCAGCCACGGCCCCGGAACGTAGGAAAGTCCATACGGAGCGGTGATACCCCTCATAACCGGACGGTTCTCGTCCAGCATCTGCGTGTAGGTTCCGGAAAGTCCCAGAAGCCTGATCTGGCGCGCCCCCGTGACGGCGTCCGAATAGCCTACCGTCACACTGGCCGAGTTCTCGAAACTCTCCGCCAGATTGCAGCAGGCCATCTTCTGAAGCCCCGAGGCCGAAATCAATTCTGTCCTCAAAGTCTTTCCCCTTGAGATACTGTTCTCCTGATGCCCGACAAAGACAGTCGCGTCGAGACTGTCCTTCCTGTCCTTATATATAGAGGTAGTGTCTATCGATTGGGCGTGAAGCCCGGCGCACAGAACCATAAATATTCCAGCGACTATGACTTTTTTCATAACATTGCCTCCCAAACGGAAATCCGTTTCCAATAAAGTTATACACTGATGCAAATATAATAATTGATTATCAAGAAAATGCTTAAATTTGCACATAATCTCAGAACAGAAAAACAAAAAACGTTTTCAATAATATGAACACAAAAGATTTCTTTAAACTGGTGCTGGCCGTACTGTGCGGCCTGTTCATCTGGGGCATCGTGAAGTTCATAATGTTCTTTATGATGCTCGGTTCAATAATCGCATCGGCGGCTTCTTTCTCAGGGAACTCCGGAGCGGTTCTCCCTAAAGAGGGCGTTCTGCTGATGGATATGTCCAAGTTCGTGGTCGCCGAACAGACCCAGGAAAGCAACCCTCTTTCCTCAATACAAGGCAATGAGGTAGCGTTGGTCGGACTCCACGATGCCGTCACAGCCATCCACAAGGCCGCCGAAGATCCGGGAGTGCAGTACATCCTCGTAAAGACAGACAATGCCTCCACCAGTCTCACCAAACTGGAGGAACTCCGCAAGGCCCTCACCGATTTCAGAAAGAGCGGCAAAGCGGTGATAGCATACGGCGAGGCTTTCACATCAGGAAGTTACTACCTCGCGTCTGTAGCCGACAAGATCTACACGACAGGTCATCACGGCGGCAACAACTTTATGTTGGGAATAAGCGGCAGAATGCTGTTTCTCAAAGACTTGCTCGACAAGCTCGGCATAAACTACCAGCTCATCCGCCACGGCAAGTACAAGAGTGCCGGCGAGATGTATGTCAAGAATGCCCCGAGCCCTGAGAATATGGAGCAGAACCAGGCGATGATCGACTCGATGTGGGAGACCGTGGCCGCCGAGACCGCCGAAAGCAGGGGCGTGAGCGTTGATTCACTGAACTATTTCATAGATCATCTCTCGATCGCCCTTCCGGAGGATATGGTTAACCACAACCTTGCCGATGAGGTTCTCTCTGTTGAGGAATATAAGGAGAAACTCGCCGACCTTGCCGGCAAAGACAGTTACAAAAATGTGAAGTTCATACCGTTCAGCGACTATGCGGCCGCGAAGGTCACACCTAACCTGACCGCCAAGAAAAAAATCGCGGTCATCTATGCCAACGGGAATATCCTTGAGCAGGATGATCCGAACAACATCAGCGGAGACCGTTTCGCAAGCATCATCGCCAAGGTAAGAGCCGATTCCACCGTCAAGGCTGTCGTGTTCAGGGTCAACTCTCCTGGCGGAACCGTGCTGGCGGCCAGCAAGATAAAGGAAGAGATCGACCTCACCAGAGCCGTGAAACCGGTCATCGCCTCTTACGGTGACTATGCGGCTTCCGGCGGCTACTGGATTTCCAACAGCTGCGACCACATCTTCTCAAACGCGACGACGCTCACCGGCTCCATCGGTGTGTTCTCCGCCATTCCGGAATTCGGAAAGACGCTGAAGGACATCGCTCACGTGAATATGGTTCCGGTCAAATCCCACAAGCATTCCGATATGCTTTCGCTGACAAGGCCGTTCGACGCTGAGGAGACCGCCTGGATGCAGGTCTATGTGGACGACATCTACAACAACTTCGTCAGCATCGTGGCCGAGGGGCGTGATAAGACATTCGAATCCGTGGACGAAATCGCCCAAGGACGTGTCTGGACTGGAGCCGACGCTTTGAAGATCGGTCTCGTAGACGAAATCGGAACACTGGAGGACGCGATAAAATATGCGGCTTCAATGGCCGGAGACCCAGAGGTTGAGAACTGGGGAATAACAAGTTACCCTAAACCTTTGACGGTAATGGAGCAGTTGCTGCAGCAGTTCGGCAAGACCACAAATCCAGAGGAGGCTATGGCTAACGTGCTTGATGGCACTCCGTTGGAGGACGTGGCCAAGGATCTGCTCAACTGGCAGAGGACTTGGGCGAAAGGCCAGGGCGACCTTGTCTTCGCAAGGATGCCGTTCGAGATCGAGATCAGATAAGTCTGATTATGGTGACGGAAGTTGAGTCTTTCGTCACCTTGACGGAGTCATCGATGCGGTGACCTATCAATGCTTGAATATGATAGCCTTCGTCAGCGATGACGAGGGCTTTTTCCTTTTCCGGAAGGCTGAACTTGAGATCCACGAATATATCGCTGAGTTTCTTGCGGCCTTTCATTCCCAAAGGGCGCATCCAATCGCCATTCCGCCAATGCCTTATCGTGAAAGGAAACGGAATCTTGGTCGTGTCAAATTTGGTCTCGTCTTTACCTGTCCTCACATTTTTGACATCATCCGACAACGAGACGGAGAATTTCACTCCGTTCAATGAATATATTCCCGGTTCTTCGATGGTTATTTCAGTCGCTTCGACAAGCTCAGCGACCGGAGATATAACAATTTCTTTTGCAGTGGTGACAGCGGAATATTCACCAGTAATGAAGGTCTTTCCGCTGACGGTTCCGTCTCGATGAAGCAATGCAGCCAGATCCGCAACCACAGAGGAGGTGAACCCGAAAGGCTCCAGAAGGCGGAAAAGAACATATTCCCAATTCTTCTTGGATGTAAGTTTCTGATGGTCAATCACAGGAAGACCGTCAGAGCCGAGACGGACAACCTCCCCCGAAACCGAACGGGCATATTCATCAGCGATGGATTGAACCTGCGCGAACCGCTCCATATCCTCATTCAAGATAGTCAGGAATGACGGATTCAGCCTCTCGAAAAGCGGGAATATCTCGTTGCGGATGCAGTTGCGCTTGTAGGCGGAATCAGCGTTGGTGCTGTCCTCGTGCCACCGCAGCCCATGCGAGAGGGCATATTCATAAATATCCTTCCTCGGAAAATCAAGCAACGGTCTGATAAGCAGGGCATCTGAATCAGGCAGAGGCGAACTGCGACGCATTCCGGTCATACCTTTCACACCGGTGCCACGCAACATATTCAGTATCATTGTCTCCGCATTGTCGTTGGCATTATGAGCGACAGCCAAAGCGGCGAATCCTTGTTCACAGCACACCTCAGCGAACCATCCATAACGCAGCTCCCTCGCCGCCATCTCGATGCTGATTTCCTTCGATGCGGCGTACCCACGAGTGTCAAAATCTTTCTTTATGAATATGATCCCGTGGCTTTCCGCCCACTCTCTGACAAGAACCTCGTCCGAGTCACTCTCATCCCCTCTCAGATGGAAATTGCAGTGAGCCAACGTGAAACGAACTCCGGCGGCGGAATTGAGGAACAGATCGGCCATACACATCGAGTCGATGCCGCCGCTGACAGCCAAAAGGACCGTCTCCCCATCGGGAAGCAGCCCTTTCAGGATTCTGTCAAAACGCTCCTGCATATTCAGGAAATCTATTTCTTGCTTGCGAACGTGTAAGTGAAGCCGAACTGGAGCGCCTGTGCGAACTGCACTCTCCTGCCGGTGTTGCCGTCCTTGTCCGTGACGAGAACCGTGTCATCGTAGATGAGGTTGGTCGTGATGTTCAGCGAGAAGAACCTGCTGAGTTTCCACATCATACGGGTGTCCCAGTTCACACGGATGTTCTGAGGATTCTTCAGGTAGTTGGAGAACAGGAGCAGATGGGTCGAGCCCTCGAAATTGTCGTTGACCTTGACCTTGGCATCGGCGGTCAGCTGGGCACCGAACTCGAAACGGGCGGGCTTATAATAGTTTCCTGTCGTGTAATATATGTTCTTATCATCCTTGGAATCAGGATACTCCTCCACATTCTCGTTCTTCTTCTTCCTCTCCATACCATTGTTCTTTCTCAGCTTTTCATTCCCAACTATGGTGAAACCGCCAGTGATAGGAGCCATATTGACAGTCAGCCACTTGCTCGGCACCCAATCGATACCAAGACCCAGATTGACCGTACCCGGAGAAAGAAGGCCGGACTTGAGCACACGGGCGTTTCTCCAATCTTTGCTCGTTGGCTCCTTGTCCTCCTCCACGGCAGGGGTCGGATAGTTGTAACCGTTGGCGAACTGGCTGAGGAACGTGAACTTGGCGGAGTAGTTCAAGGTCTTGGTGGCCTTGTAACCCCAAGTGCTCTCGAACAGGATTCTGTCCTTGTTCTTCTGGATGATAGGCTTGTCGGCCGAGTACAGGAAACCATAGTCCAACTGGAGACGGTTGTTCCAGTACATCTCACCCTTCTTCCACTTCGCGTTGCCGTCGATGTAAGCACTGAGGGCGTAGTTGTTGTAACCTCCTTTCGCCCAGTTCGTGAAACTGCTCTGGACAAAGTTCAGGTTCGTCATCAACGAGTTCGTCCAGTAGTTCGGCTTAGGAGCCACCACTTTGGTCTCTTCCGTCTGCGTCAGCAGCTTCGCGGCGGCGGCAGCGGCTGACTGGGCGTTTCTCCTTGTCGTGTCAGTCTGCGCGGAAGCCCCGAACGCGACAAGCGCGAGAGCCACGGACAACGCGGCGCGTCTTATTGATTTCACGTTCATAGTCAGTTTAATATATTCATTAATATGAAATGGCGAAAACCACCCTCTGCTTTGAAGGCTTGCCGGAATAGATGTCCTTGCCTTCCTCCTCGCAGACGAAACTGTCCACAGGGATGCAACGGATCGTGGCCTTGGTCTCATCCTTGATCTTCTGCTCGGTCTCGGCTGTGCCGTCCCAGTGGCAGAGCAGGAACTTGCCGGTGCCGATCTTGGCCTTGAACTCCTCCCAGTCATCGCACTTCTCGACGTGTGACGCGCGGAAATCAAAGGCTTTCTGATAGATGGTCTTCTGGATGTCGTCCAGCAGGGCGGCAATCGACTTGTCAAGACCTTCGAGAGCGACCGTCTGCTTCTCCAGAGTGTCCCTTCTGTGAACCTCGACCGTGCCGTTCTCAAGGTCGCGAGGTCCCATCGCCAGACGTACAGGGACTCCCTTGAGTTCCCACTCGGCGAACTTGAATCCAGGGCGCAGGGTGTCACGGTCATCAATCTTGACGGTGTGTCCCTCAGCCTCAAGGGCTTTCTTCAGTTGATCCATCTTCTCAAGAATCCTGGCGTGATCCTCGTCGGTCTTGTAGATCGGAACCATCACGACCTGGATAGGAGCCAGAGCCGGCGGAAGAACGAGTCCGTTGTCATCACCGTGAGCCATCACAAGGGCTCCCATAAGTCTTGTGGAGACACCCCAGGATGTAGCCCACACGTACTGCTGCTGTCCTTCCTTGTCGGTGTATTTCACATCGAAAGACTTTGCGAAGTTCTGGCCGAGGAAATGTGACGTTCCGGCCTGAAGAGCCTTTCCGTCCTGCATCATCGCCTCGATGGTGAGGGTGTCAAGGGCACCGGCGAACCTCTCGTTAGGGCTCTTGTGCCCCACAATCACCGGCAGAGCCATAAACTCACGGGCAAACTTGGCATAGACCTGTACCATTCTCTGAGCCTCTTCCTGAGCCTCCTGAGATGTGGCGTGGGCCGTGTGCCCCTCCTGCCAAAGGAATTCGGCGGTACGGAGGAAAAGCCTTGTGCGCATCTCCCAGCGGACAACGTTCGCCCACTGGTTGCACATAATCGGGAGATCCCTCCAGGATGTGATCCAGTTCTTGTAGGTGCTCCAGATGATCGTCTCTGAGGTCGGCCTCACGATCAGCTCTTCCTCAAGCTTGGCGGACGGATCCACGACAACGCCCTTTCCGTCAGGATCGTTCATAAGCCTGTGGTGTGTGACAACGGCGCACTCCTTGGCAAATCCGGCCACGTGTTCGGCCTCCTTGCTGAAGAAAGACTTAGGGATGAAAAGCGGGAAATAAGCGTTCACCGCACCGGTCTCCTTGAACATCGTGTCAAGGGCGTGCTGCATCTTCTCCCAGATCGCATAGCCATAAGGCTTGATGACCATGCATCCCCTGACGGCGGACTGCTCCGCCAAGTCTGCCTTCACAACCAGATCATTGTACCACTGAGAATAGTTCTCAGATCTTTTTGTCACTTCCTTTGCCATATATTCTTTGCTGTTTTTGTCAATTATTCTTATTATTGTGCAAT
>CAVBMN010000052.1:0-16948 GCA_963596515.1 bacterium | reverse complement strand
TTCTTTTTCATAACAAAATCTTTTTAAGTCAAACAAAATAAAACGATAAAGCATCGTTTGCTGTCGCAAAGTTAATGCCAATATTTGAATTTACAAAATAGAATTATTCAAAATTAGAAAATATTTCGGGAAACTTTGCAAATATTCTTGTTTGTGAAGAGTTTTGGCACAAACTACAGTTATCTTTGCCGCAAGAAATATATTTGCTATATTCGTTAAAACTTACCGATATGACACCATTCCTTAAACAAGTGGCGGATCATTATATGTCGCGGGGCGGAATATCAAGATTCTGCTTCATATTCCCGAACAGGCGAAGCCAGGTCTTCTTCACGAAATACCTCGGTGAGGCGGTGAAGGAGGACGGAACTCCGATCGTGGCACCGAAGATGCTGACGATCAACGATTTCTTTTTCCGTATCTCCGGTGACAAACCGGCGGACAGAGTGAACCTGCTGCTGGATCTGTATGAATGCTACAAGGATCTCAATCCCAAGCACGAGACATTGGACGAATTCATTTTCTGGGGAGATGTGATTCTTGGGGATTTCGATGATGTGGACAAATACCTTGTGGATCCAAAGAGACTGTTCGCCAACATAGCTGAGTTCAAGGAGATTCAGGATTCATATTCATACCTCACGGAGAATCAGAGGAGGGCGATCGAAAGCTTCATCAGCCATTTCAGCAGCGAAGGGCGGCTGACCGTGAACCTGAACTCGGACAACCCGAATGTGAAGGAGCGCTTCCTGCAGATCTGGAATATTCTTTTGCCGCTTTATAACAATTTCCGGGAAAGGCTTTCCTCCAAGGGTTTGGCCTATGAGGGGATGGTTTACCGTGGTTTGGCGGCAAGGCTGGATTCCGAATCGGCTGTGGATGTGTTGGGAGCGGCTTTCGGGGACGTTGGAAAATATGTTTTCGTAGGACTCAACGCATTGAATGAGTGCGAGAAAAAGGTTATGAGGAGAATGCGGGACTCAGGGCTGGCTGAGTTCTGCTGGGACTATTCGAGCGCGATGATAAAGGATCCGTTGAATAAGTCTTCGCTCTTTATGTCTCAGAATGTCAGAGACTTCCCTCAATGTTTTGAAATAGATCCCGAAGGACTGGGAACGCCTGAGATTGAGGTGATCAGCGTTCCGTCTTCGGTAGGGCAGGCGAAACTGATACCGACGGTTGTCAAGGATGACAGGTGCGCGGTTGTGCTTCCGGATGAATCGCTGCTGATTCCGGTCTTGAACTCGATACCTGAAGAGATCAAAGACATCAATGTCACGATGGGGTATCCGATGAAGAGCAGCGCGTTCTTTGATTTTCTGACCTTGGTCTCGGCGATGCAGATGCATCTGAGGCAGAAAGACGGAAAGTGGTACTTCTATCATAATCAGGTATGGTCACTGTTTTCTTCGGGCATATTCAGGAAAGTGACTCAAGGGGATCCGACTGTCAGGGAGAGGATCCATAAGATAAAGGAAGGAATGAAATATTACATCCCGCAGGATGAATTGTCCGGGCTTCCGGTGTTTGACCTGTTGTTCAGGCCTGCCGTGACCGATCCTAAATCCACGGATCCCGCGCAGATCTCAGCATTCGCCGACTATCAGAAATCTCTGATCAAGGGCATAGCCCCTAAACTTGCCGAGGATTCCTCACTGGCTCTTGAGTTGGAGTTCGCTAAGGCGGCGGTCAATGCCATAACGAGGCTTCAGTCATCCGGCCTTGGGGTTCTTCCGATGACATACGTAAGGCTTTTGGATCAGTTGCTCGGCCCTGTTTCTGTACCGTTCAACGGAGAGCCTCTGAAAGGCCTTCAGATTATGGGGCCGTTGGAAACCAGGGCTTTGGACTTCAGTCAGGTGATGATCCTGTCCTGCAATGAAGGAATGTTCCCGAGGCGGAGCGTCAGTTCTTCCTTCATCCCGCCGGAACTCCGCAAGGGATTCGGCCTTCCTACATACGAGTTCCAGGATGCGGTCTGGGCATATTACTTCTACCGTCTGATCCAGAGGGCCGGGAAGGTTACATTGGTCTATGACTCAAGGACCGAAGGGTTGAAGAACGGTGAGGAAAGCCGTTACATCAAACAGCTTGAGTATCATTTCAATGTGCCGATGAAACGTAGCTTTGTGAAGGCTAATGCTTCCGGGGATTTCGCTCCGGCTGAGATCGTCAAGACCGAAGAGGATGTGAACGTCATCAGAAACACGAAGTTGTCGGCTTCGGCGTTGAAGAACTATCTTGACTGTCCTGCCAAATTCTATTATGCGACGGTCAAGAAACTGCGGAAGATGAATGAAGTCTCGGAGGATCTGGATTCCGGAATGCTCGGGAATGTGTTCCACGGCACTATGCAGAGACTCTATTCCGGGAATATGGCGGGTGGCCGGATCGTGACGGCTGAATATCTCACCGGACTTCTCCGCAAGCGTTCCGGCATCAAGGCGATCGTGCGTGAACTGATTCTGGAACAACTTCATTCCTTGGAGGTTACCGGAAGAGACCTCGTTGTAGAGGATGTGATTGTCGAATATGTTCTCAAGACACTTAAGAGGGATCTGGAACTTTTGAAGGCTTCGGGCTCTGACGGCTTTGAGATCCTCGGACTGGAAAGGCAGTTCCTGCACGACATTGATGGCTTCCATTTCATCGGCTATGTGGACAGGATTGACCGTCTGCGCCAAGGCGAGGTCCGGATCATCGACTACAAGACAGGAAAGGTCGAGGACAAGGATGTGAACATCACGGACGGGAATGCGGAGGCCGTGGTCGAGGCCTTGTTCGGCCCGGACAACGAAGGGCGGCCTAAGATTGCGTTCCAGCTTTACCTCTACGATGTGTTCTGCCGTGAGTCTGAGGAATTCCGTGGACAGAGGTTTGTCAATGTCATCTATCCTCCTGCGAACCTGTTCAAGGAACAGGTTAAGGAAGTGCCTGTCAGCGAGGAATTTATGCGGCTTACGGAAGAAGGGCTGCACGGACTTCTGGCCGAGATAGCATCCGTAGATGTTCCGTTCAGACGTACCGAGGAGGAAAAGACTTGCTCGTATTGTGACTTTAGAATGATTTGCGGAAGATAAGGAGGGGATAAGTATGATCAGGATAATGAAGGCGTCGGCCGGATCCGGTAAGACATTCAATCTGGCCAAAACATACATAAGACTGCTGCTGACGGATGAGGAAAGATATTCCTACAGGCATATTCTTGCCGTGACTTTCACCAACAAGGCCACGGACGAGATGAAGGGCAGGATATTGAAGGAATTGCATATCCTTGCCGCGACTCCGGAGGAATCACCTTACCTTGAGGAACTTATGACGGCGTTCCCGTCTGTTGACCAACTTCGGAGACGTGCCGGGACTGTCCTGTGCGATATCCTGCACGATTACGGAGCGTTCGCGGTCAGCACGATAGACCGTTTCTTCCAGCAGACGCTCAAGGCCTTCTCAAGGGAGATAGGACAGTTCGCCACCTATCAGGTGGAACTTGACAAGGAATCCTTGGTGTCTGAAAGCGTGGACAGAGTGCTTGATTCCCTTTCGGATGACAATAAGGAGTTGCTTGGATGGCTGACCCAAAGTGTTATGGAGGATCTGGAGGAAGGCAAGAGGTACAACCTGGAGAACAACCTGAAGGCCGTCGCGATGAATCTCAAGTCGGACGAGCACAGGGCCGCCGTCGAGGAATATGGCATAAACGAGGAACAGGAATATTCAAAAGAGAATCTGGCGAAGACGAAGAAAACCCTTGCGGCCGTGATGGCCGGGTTCTCGAAGGATGTCCGTGATGCCGCCGCCGCGTTTGTGAAGGCCGCCACGGATGAGGGACTGTCACGGGAGGATTTTTCACGGAAGGCTTTCAATTCCGTCTATGACTGCGCTGTCTCGAACCCTAAGGATGAGCCTAAGTACCCTTCTGACAGCATATTCAAGAAAAGTGAGGATTTCAGTCTTTGGTTCCGCAAGGCCGACCTTGGCAGGTTCGCTCCGTTGGAGGGACGGTTGCTGCCGCTCCTCCAGAGGTACTGTGGAATATTCACGGAAAGGTACAGGATTTATTCGACGGCGGTCAAAATCTCGGCGATTCTGAATGAGCTGGGCATCGCCGGTGACCTTTATCGTGAGTTCGGGGATCTGATGAAGGAGAAGAATGTGCTGAGTCTGGACGATTCCAACGTGATACTCAGGAATATAATAGACGGCACTGACGCTCCGTTCATCTATGAGAAGCTGGGCGTGAGGTTCGAACATTTCCTGCTCGACGAGTTCCAGGACACATCCAGGATCCAATGGGACAATTTCAGGCCACTCATCGGGAACAGCGTCGCGCAGGGGAAGGAGAACCTCCTCGTAGGCGATGTGAAGCAGAGCATCTACCGTTGGCGCGGTTCGGACTGGCGGATGATGGCGCGTGAGGTCCAAGGTGAATTTACTCAGTGCGGAGTTGAGACCCTTGACAGCAACTATCGAAGCCTCAGGAATATAGTCGAGTTCAACAACGGATTCTTTGAATATGCTCCCGCGGCTCTTGACAGGATGCTTGGCGAGAATACTGATTTCAAGGTCGGTGACATTTATGCCGACGAGAGCCAGTTGGTCAAGACCAAAGACAAGGAAGAGGGAAGTGTAGAGGCTGTTTTCTGCGATGAGGAAGAGGAGATGGATGTGGTTCTGGAGACTGTGAGGAAGATTCACGACGCAGGGGCGAGGTACGGAGAGATCACTGTCCTCGTTCGTGACAACAAGCACGGATCCGACATCGCTATGTTCTTGATGGATAACGGAGTGAGTATCATCTCGGATGACTCTCTCCACCTTAAGTCCTCTGCGGTCGCGAGACAGGTGGTCTCCTTGCTTTCTTCTGTGGGAAACGAGGAGGACACCATCGGCTCGTTTCTGGCCGGGGAACTGGACATAGACATAAGCGATCTTGCGTGCGTTTCCCTTTCGGATCTGTGTGAGAGGCTGCTCCGGATTCTTCGTAAGAAGGATGAGAGGCTGTTCGATTCCGAAACCCAGTATATTCAATCGTTTATGGACTTTGTGCAGGATTATGCCTCTGTCAACGGTAACGCCATTGATGGCTTCCTGAAGGCTTGGCAGGATGCGGATCCGAAGATCAGTTCGCCTTCCGATCCGAAGTCTGTCCGCGTGATGACGATCCACAAATCAAAAGGACTGGAGTTCGATCACGTCATATTCCCTTACGCCGAGAGGATCGGGATATTCCGTCCGGAGAAGCATTGGGCTCGTCCGGATGTGATCGGGACTGAATTGGAGGGTGTCGCTGAAGGGGTCTATCACGTGTCATTGCGGAAGCCGGACAGTGAGGACTCACTTTTCCGTGGCGACAGTGTCAAAGAGATGAGGTTCCAGCTTATCGACAACATCAACACCTTCTATGTGGCTTTGACAAGGGCGGCCAAAGGACTGACTGTCATCGCTAAGAATCCGCCGGAGAAGATCGTTGACGCTATTGTTCCGGTCACTGAGCCTTTGGCTCGACAGAGCTCACCAACCATTAAGGCGACCGAAGTGATCCCACCGTGCGACTTCTCTGATTTCTCCCAGATCCTGTACGCCTATCTGTCCGGTTACGGTGAGGTTCTCGGATTCTCAAAGGAAGAGTCCGATGAAAGGATAACCTTTTCAAAGGGTGAGGTCTATGATTATTCTTCTGTGCAAAGGAAGGAAGACTCTGTTTCGGAGTTGACGCCAGGTTATCCGTCATACCCTCTGAACCCATCTGACGAGGATCCTGATTCGGATGTCCGGGAACGTGGACGACTGAAATTCAGCGCCGATTCTATTGACTTCTTCAGGGACGACGCAAGGAACTCCGCCAGAATCAATGGCACGGTGCTGCACGGAATCCTCTCGGAGGTCGCCATTCCGGACGACCTGTCTGCCGCTGTCAGAAGAGCCTACGAAGCCGGTGAGATCGATGCCGGACAGGAAGAGGATTATCTGAATATCCTCGCCCGTCGGATCGCCTCCCGCCCGGAGTGGTTCCCGACTGATGACACGCAGATCCTTAATGAGACGCAACTGATTGACACCGACGGAGAGGTCTATCGTCCGGACAGAGTTCTGCTGAAGGATGGAAAGGTCACTGTGATAGACTACAAGTTCGGTGAGAAGAAGCGCTCGTACCACCGTCAGGTCGCCCATTACGCTGACATTTACCGCCGTATGGGATATTCAGAGATTACTCCTATTATATGGTACGTACTTACCGATGAGGTGGAATAGGAAGTTGGTTTGATTTGTTCGAAATGTTCTTTGAAGAGAAAAATTCTTCAAACAAACAAATCAAACCAACTTCTAATTTTCGTATATTTGCCTTTCATACTCAAAATTGAATTATTATGGAAGCTAACGACTACTCGATAAAGCTCTACTACAACACCGAAAGGGAGAAACTTCAGATGCCTGAATATGGCAGGATAGTCTTGAATATGGTTGAACAGGTCAAGGCTATTCCGGACAGGGACAAGAGAAGCGAACAGGCCAAGGCTGTGGTCAGGGTTATGGAACTGCTCAATCCTCAGGTACACACGCAGGAGAATTACGAGCAGAAACTTTGGGATCATCTTTATATGATCGCCGGCTATGATCTCGACATCGATTCGCCATATCCGGCTCCGCATCCTGAAGCGATGGACATTCCGCCTATGGTCATACCTATCGACAAGTCTCCGGTGCGCGCCAACCACTATGGCCGCAACATCGAGAGCATAATCGACCTGATCGCCGGTGAGCCGGAAGGAGATGTCAAGAGGGCAATGCTGCGCTCCCTTGCCATCTATATGCGTCAGCAGTACCTGATCTGGAACAAGGACAGTGTGGCTGACGAGACTATTTTCGCCGACATCGAGAAATTGTCCGACTATCGGATCCGGATTCCTGAGGATCTGGAACTTACCAAGATATCATTCGACTCGAATTTCTCACGTCCGGGCTTGAATCTGAATATGGGGCAGAACCGCAGGAACAATAAGAAAGGCAATCGCAAGAACAGGAAATAATGCTCAGGTTCTGGAGGAATATGGATGATGATGACAAGTCGAGGCTGGTGAGGTTCACCGGCCTTGCGGTAGCGTTGCTGGCAGTGTTCACCCTGCTGTCCGTCATCTCGTATTTCTTTACCTGGAAAGCGGATCAGAGCGCCTTGTCCTCACGTGTGGGGGACATTACCGTTGAGGTCAGCAATATAGCCGGAAAAGTCGGTTACCGATGGGCGGATCTGCTTGTACGCAGATGGTTCGGAATCGGAAGTCTGGCCTTTGTGGTCATCCTGTTCGCCGTTTCCGTCCGGCTGTTGCTGCATAAGTGGCATTATTCGATGCTGAAAACGACCCTTCTGACTGTGTCGGGAGCGATGATCGTTTCGTTCATCCTTGCTTTTGTCTCTGACCTTACAGGTCTTGGCAACGCCTTCGGGGGCGGTCTCGGCGGAGAGTGCGGGGAATCCGTGATCATCTGGGCCAGGGTCTTGTTCGGGAATATTCTTACAGGAATCGTACTGGCTTTTCTGACAGTCATCTGGCTGGTTCTGGCTTCGAAACGCTTTTCTGACTGGCTGATGTCATTGGGAAAGAAAAAGGAGCCGGCGGCAGAGGTGGGTGACTCGAAAGGGTCGTCTCTTCGACAGGCTAAGGGACAGAAACGACCGGTGGCTGAGCCTGTCGAAGCCGCCGAGCCTGCGGTTCGACAAGGCTCACCAAGCATCGATGCCAGCGGGTCTATGTCAGGACAAAGCGCATCAACTGTCAATGCCTCCGGCAACGCTGGTACTTCATCCTTGAGCACGGATCCGTCCCCTCGGCAATCTCAGAGACCGGAGCAACCGGTGGCTGAGCCTGCCGAAGCCACTAAGCCTGCCGATAAATCTGTGGAAGTGGTTATAGGTAATGGGTTGTCCACAGACATCAAAGAAGATCTTCCAAGAATCAATGTCCGTGACGAACTTCCTGATTACCAGTTCCCTCCTTTGGAACTGCTGGATTCATATTCGTCGAACCGGAATGAGGTTTCCGATGAGGAATTGTCCCGCAACAACGCCAGGATCCGCAACGCTCTGGAGAACTACAGGATCCAGATCAACGATGTCAAGGCCATTGTCGGACCGACCGTCACATTGTACAAGGTTTACCCGGCTCCTGGAGTCAAGATTGCAGAGTTCAAGAGGATTCAGGAGGATCTCGGTATGCATCTCCACGCCAGGGGAGTCCGTGTGGTCACACTGACAGATTCCGTAGGCATCGAGGTCGCCAATGACCGGGCCTCGATCGTGCCGATGCGCGCGGTTCTCAACGACGAGGCTTTCCGTACCAGCAAGGCTGAGCTCCCTGTCGCCATAGGGTACACCATCCAGCAGAAAGTCAAGGTCTTCGATCTGGCCGATGCCCCACACCTTCTGGTGGCCGGAGCGACCAAACAGGGTAAGTCGGTGGGACTCAACGCTATCGTGACATCGCTGTTGTATGCGAAACACCCATCGGAGCTGAAACTTGTCTTCATCGACCCTAAGATGGTCGAGTTCTCGGCTTACGCTCATCTTTTGAGACATTATCTGGCTGTTCTTCCTTGCAATGATGAGCGTGAGGAAAAGGACAATGCCATCGTGAAGAAGGCCGACAAGGCCGACAAGATACTCCGCTCTCTCTGTATAGAGATGGATCAGCGTTACGAGTTGCTTAGCAAGGCGGCTGTGCCTAACATAAAGACTTACAACGAGAAATACCGCAACCGGAAGCTTCTTCCTACCGAAGGACACCGCTTCCTGCCGTACATAGTCACCATCATTGATGAATATGCCGACCTGACGATGTCTGTTGGTGGAAGCGGTGACGCCAAGGCCGTGGCCCGCAGCATCACAACGTCCATCATCAGGCTTGCCCAGAAGGGACGTGCCGCCGGTCTGCACGTTGTGCTTGCCACCCAGAGGCCTTCCGTGGATGTCATAACGGGACTCATCAAGACAAACTTCCCGACCAGAATCGCATTCAGGGTGGTTTCCAGAACGGACTCGGCCACAATCCTGGACTCTCCGGGAGCTGAGAAACTCATCGGTAAGGGTGATATGCTCTACTATGCCGGAGTCGAGATGGAGCGCGTCCAGTGCGCCTACATCGACAGCGAGGAAATCAACCGGCTCACTGAATATATCGGATCGCAGGATGGCTCCAAGAAGAGCTACACCACCCCGTATTATTTGCCTCCGGTCGATGATGACACAGAGGAGGGATCCGGCGGCTTGGTTGATATGACGAAACTCGACGAACGTTTCGAGGAGGCCGCGAAGATGGTCGTGATGAATCAGAGAGGCTCCACGTCAGATCTCCAAAGGCGACTCGGAATGGGCTATGCCAAGGCCGGACGTGTTATGGACCAGTTGGAGGCTGCCGGAATCGTAGGCCCTCAGGAAGGCTCCAAGCCTCGTCAGGTGCTTGTCTCCAGTCTTGATGAGCTGGACAAGATCATCGATGCTTACAAGAATCAATAATTATTGCCACCAGGGCACAGATTGTGCTTATCGGCTTCATTAGTATGAGAACATTATCAAGAATATTCATTGTCATCATCGCTCTGTTCGCGATGTCTCCGGTTACTGTCGCCAAGAGCAAGACCCTTGAGTCGTTTGTCAAAAAGGTCTCATCTTCGCTCGTTTCGTTTGATTATTCGTTCACGATGCCGACAAAGAAGGCCAAGATGACCGGAAACGGAAATGTGAAGGTGCAGGGAAACTCGTTCCTTGTGGACGGAAACGGTCTGGAGATCTGGTGTGACGGCAAGACTCGCTGGACTGTTGACAGGATCTCGGAGGAGGCTCTGGTTGAGTCTGTCGATGATTCCTTCGACAGTTATGCCACTAATCCGGCTTTGATGATAGCGTCTGTTGACAATGCGTTCAGGGAGGAATCTTTCGGGCCTTCAAAGTTTGGCGGAAAGATTGTTGACGCGTCTGTCCTTTCGCCGGTTCATAAAGGGAAAGGCTCAATGGACATCGCAGGGCTGAAACTTTTCTTCAAAAGCGGGACAACAACTCTGATTGGAGCCGAAGTCACCCTTAACGAGGGCTCGGTGTCGAGCTTCAATATTTCCAACCTCCGCTTTGACGAGCCCGGAAAAACAAAAGAGTCTTTCCGTTTCAACGAAAAGACTCTCGATTCATCTTATGTGATCACGGACTTGCGTTAGTCCTTGACGCATCTGACAGAGGCGCGGAACGATTCCTTGTCCCTTGCTCCTACAAGAATGTCATTCTGTTTTACGTAGATGTAGCGGCAGAAGCCTGAATCCTCACTCTCAGAGTCAGATGTCCAGAATGTGGCATAGCTGTCAACTCCTGTGAATTTAGGATCGTTGCCCGGATCTATGGCATAGCCGACAGGAAGGATTGAGAACCCGGTTTTGTTGGTGATCTTGACCTCTGGCCAGTATTCCCACATCCTTGTTCCGAGGAATTTCGCGTCAACCATCAGGCCACCGGCGACTCCGATGAAATTCTCCTTCTCCGAGAATGTGATCCCATTGGCGGCAAGTGCGTTGGCCAGGGCTGTGAACTCGGCGTCAGAAGGCAGGTGCCACCCGTCCGGACAGGCGGAAACCGCCTCGTTCCAAGTGTAGTAGCGACCGAAAATCGCATCCATAGCCTCGCTGTTCTCGTAGGATACACCTGAACCGGAATAATAGAGGTTGTTCTTCATCCAGGTCTTGCCGTTGAATGTGGTCGTGTAGTAAGTCCCTTCGTCCCTTGGATCAGTGAATATCGGATCCTTGCTGGAATATGCTCCGGCCACTGTCGAGTCAAGTGCGGCGTCGACAACACTGAATGTGGCTGAGTTCGTCTTTGTGTAGTAACCGTTCGCGAACGCGACACAGTTGACCGTGAATGTGCCGACTTTTGACGGAACGGTGAACTTGAAAGTCCCGTCGCCGCTCTTGTCGGCCTCAGTCTTGGTCGTGTCTTTCGCTGTGTCCCACGATGTAGACCAGTAGTAACCTATGTCTTCGGCTGATTCGGTGCCAGGATGGGTGATTCCTTTCGGGGTAAGGATGAAAGCGTCTCCCTTACGCACATAAGTCGGCACGGAAGACGAGAAGGTCAGCGTTCCGCTGACGTAGTCTTTTGTGGAAGAGCTTTCTTTATCCTTTTTGCAGGATGGAAGGGCGAACATCGCCGCTGACAATCCTATTAAAACAATGTTCCTTATCTTCATCTTTTTCGATTGAAAATACAAATATCGCATAAAAAACGCAAAAACGGTATGCCTTAAGCAAAAACTAGTCCAATGATGTCCCAAAATTGAATCGAAATGCCTATAATTGCAGAAATGAAAGCGATTAAAGGAATATTCAGAAGCATACCTCTGTGCTTCGCCGCTCTTCTGGCCGTGGTTTCCTGTGGCCGGAAAGCGGATTATCAGGAACTGTCAGGCTACGCCCAAGGGGGAACATATTCAGTGAAATTCAACCATTGCGGTGTCAGAGTCGGGATGAATGAGATCAAAAGGTCGGTGGATTCCATTCTTACGCTGGTTGACACCACTTTGTCAGGCTACAACAAAGGATCTCAGCTGAGCCGTTTCAATGCCGGTGATCCGGTGACTCCGAATGGGATGTTCAGGGAGATATTCACCATCTCAAAGAAACTCTATGAGGAGACTGGCGGTGCGCTTGATATGGCTTCCGGGCCGCTCTATGATGCCTGGGGGTTTGGTTTCACGACCGATTCTCTACCATCGGCTGCCGTTGTTGACAGCCTCAAGGCGGTCTGCGGAATGGATAAATTTGATGTGAATATGTCTCCGATTGTTCCGGGAATATGCCCGAAATTGAATTTCAACGCCATCGCGCAAGGTTACACCTGCGATAAGATAGCTGAATATCTTCACTCGCTTGGAGTCAGGGATATGCTGGTGAATATAGGTGAGATCTATTGCGAAGGTTTGAACCCGTCAGGCAAGCCGTGGACGATAGGTGTTGACAGGCCGGTGGACGGTAATATGGAGCTTGGGGGGCAGGGACTTGTCGGTAAATGGCAGGGAGACGGAAGCGGTTGCGGGGTTGTGACTTCCGGCAATTATCGCAAGTTTTATGTGAAAGATGGACGGAAATATTCACACACCATAGATCCGAGGACTGGATATCCCGTGAGCCACACCCTGCTCAGCGCCACGATTGTGGCTCCTGACGCCACTCTGGCCGATGCCTACGCCACGTATTGTATGGTCATCGGCTTGGATGAGGCAAAGCGCTTCATCGAGTCTTTGGATGAGTTGGAAGGCTATCTGGTCTATGCCGATGGAGAATCTATGGCCGAATGGGCATCTTCTGGCTTCAATCTTGTAAGAGATGGCCGATAGATTTTTTGTGATATGACAAGATTGTTCACAGATTCGTCACTCGCTTTGGTCGCCGCTTTCGCTGTGGCCACTGGATGCAGTACTATCAGCAGGACCGAGAAGCAGCTGGCGCGGGTTGACTCATACGATTCTCCTGACATTCCGGCTATCGGTGAGCTGCCTCCGATCAGGCCTCGTCAGGCAGGACTGGCATATTCCCCGAACACTCTGATTATTTATTATGACGAAAATGTAGGCAAGGAACCTCTCAGGAAGGCGGCCGCGAAGTACAAGGCGGATGTCGTCTATGATTACGGCATCATTGACGCTCTGGCTATCCGTATCCCGGAAGGGAAGACCCTTGAGGAGGCCGCAAAATATTTCCGTAAGGTGAAAGGTGTCCTCGGAGTGTCACGCAATGAAATCTATGACGTAGGCGGGAGTTCCGTGACTCCACTGTAGGCCGTGTGGGCAGTCGCTTCGACAGGATCAGCGACCACAACAAACTCGGCGATCACAAGTGTGGAATCGGACGGGCACTGAGCCTGTCGAAGTGACCATATTCACAACCTTTTATGCACTCTCGATAGTCAGAATCCCCATCGCCTCATTGACTGAAAGGCTGTTCTCCACAGTGAACCCTCCTGATTTCGTGCGCTTCAAGGAATTGAGATGTGCTCCTGAGCCAAGTGCTTCTCCGAGATCCCGTGCCAAGGCTCTGATGTAAGTCCCTTTACTGCATTTGACGCGGATCATTGCCAGCGGAAGATGCAATGAGGAAGTATCAACAACATTGATCCGAGGGTTCGGTCTCAACCCGTCATCCTGAAGTTCCGTTTCGGTCTCTTTCCCATCCGGGAAGAACGAGATTAATTCCATTTCAGAGATGTTGATGATCTGCTTATTGAGAGTCTCGGCGACAGTGTGGTCGAAATCCGTCATCACATCCGTCTTCTCCTTGTGAGCCTCACGATATTGCTTTCTTGCAAGCTCGTAAGCCCTTACTCCATCTACAGACTTGGCCGAGAATAGGGGAGCGATCTGCTCCTGCTCTCCAATGAATTCAGGCAATACCTCACGGATGGATCGCTCCGTGACACCTTCGACAGAATATTCCTGATCAATGGCTTTCTCAAGGTCGTAGGAAGGGGTGGTTGCTCCGAACGAGATGCCGGCGAGATATTCTTTGCCCTCCTTTTGAAGGGTTTCCGCTAATTTTGTGGCTTTGCCGATGCAGACGAGCAGCACTCCGGTGGCGAGAGGGTCGAGGGTGCCGGCGTGGCCGACTTTCAGGTTCTTCTTGTGGAAGTGTCTGCAAGCGGCCCATTTGACCTTGCGGATGACATCGGCGGAGGTCCAGCGGTATGGCTTGTCGATTGGAATAATAATTCCTTCTGGGCAATCCTCAATGCTCTCAGAGAGCCTGGAATTACCCGAAAGAAAAGTCTTGTCCGCTATTAACGCTTTTATTTCCAAGTGTTTGTCTTGTAAAATGCCGGTTACCTTTACTTGCAAAGCGGAATCTTTTCGATGCGGCGCTCGTGTCGGCCTCCCTCGAACTCGGTCTCCAGCCACTTGTTGACGATGGATGTCACCATCTGGTAGGAGATGAAGCGTGCCGGCATCACTATCACGTTGGCCTTGTTGTGAGCCTTCGCAAGGCGGGCGATCTCGGTTCCCCAGCATAGGGCGGCGCGCACCTTCTGATGCTTGTTCAAAGTGATGGCCATACCGTTGCCTGTGCCGCAGAACGCCACTCCGAGCTCGACATCCCCGTTGTCGATGGCTGCGCCAAGCGGATGGGCGAAGTCAGAGTAGTCGCAACTTTCCGCTGAATCTGTTCCGTAATCGATGACCTCGTAGCCCTTCTTTCTGAGCAATTCCGCGATCTTTCCCTTGTACTCGAATCCAGCGTGGTCGCTGGCAACACCGATTTTCATAATATTCGTGAATTTAAATTATTTTCTTCTTGCTTACGGTCGTGATGAATTCCTTGAGATAGAACGGCTCGAAATAGGCGACATCCTCGAATCGCTTGGCTGTCAGTGCCTCCAGTGCCGGGTGCATCATCGAGGCCGCTTTCGGGCAGCACTGGATGAAGTGGGCGTTCGGGCTGGTCAGGGTGTCCTTGCATTTGTCGGCGCCGTCACCGATGAAGAGCACCGGGCCTTCCTCAAGTTGCGCCTTGAAAGAATCCGCATCTATTATCTGTGCCACGGTAGGGGAGACCTGCTTCCCGTCGGACGTGAATATTCCCGTGTAAACCTCCATCCTGCGGGCGTCAATCATCGGAATGATATAGCGGCAGCCCTCCGGAAGCATATTCCCGTCCAATGCCTGCCAGACAAGGGTGTCGAGCGTGCCGACGGAGATCATTGGGATTCCGGCTCCGAAGCAGAGGCCTTTTGCCGTTGAGACTCCGACCCTCAATCCGGTGTAGGAGCCTGGCCCTTTGCTCACTGCCACGGCATCGCAGTCGGAAACTTTCAGCCCTTTCTCGGAAAGCATCTCGCTGACGAACAATGCCGTCTTTGACGCGTGTGCCCTTGGCTCGTCACTGATCTTTTCACAGACAATACTCCCGTCTTCCACAAGGGCTGTGGAACAAAGGGAAGTGGAAGTCTCTATTAGAATGATTCTGCTCATTATTTATTGAATATCAATTCTTTCATATAAGGGAAAAACACATCTGCGAAGTCCTTGATCGGAGTGTAGAAGAGGGATTCGCCGATTGCCTTGGAACAATCAACATCAAGCGCCGTGGTGACGGAGTCGAACAGGAGGATGAAAAGTCCTATCGCAAGGAGAACCTTCAGAAGGGAGAAGACCACTCCGAGAAGTTTGTTCAGCCAGCCCAGCATCACGATCTTCACTATGCCCTCCAGCATTTTCCCGGCCAAGGTGAGCGCGAGGAAAACTCCCAGCAGGATGAGCGTGAACGCTATCGCCTGAAGCACGGTCGGGGAGACATCCATCACCGGTTTCAGCCATTCGACCACCACGCCGGAAAAGTGAAAAGACATCCACGCACCAAGCACCAGAGCCACAAGAGCGGCCACCTGGGCGATGAATCCTTTCGACAGGCCACGGAATATGGCTGGCACACAGCAAAGAAGGATGATGATGTCTATAATATTCATTAACTACCTATTTGATAAAAAACTCGGAAATCACTATCTTTGCAGACTTAATTGCATAGGAAGCGAACCGACGGTTTTTCCGATGCAAAAATAGAAAGAAAATTATGACATTCAAAGAGTACAAAGGCCTTGATCTGGTTTCTGTCGGGAATGAGGTTCTCGACAGGTGGAAAAAGAATCACGCGTTCGAGAAATCCCTTGAGGTCAGGGAGGGAGCACCTGAGTTCATATTCTTCGAGGGCCCGCCTTCCGCCAACGGCAAGCCGGGAATACATCACGTGATGGCGCGCTCCATCAAGGACGCTATCTGCCGCTTCAAGACACAGTCCGGCTACAAGGTGAACCGCCGCGCCGGATGGGATACGCACGGACTCCCTGTGGAGATCGGTGTGGAGAAGAAGCTTGGCATACATAAAGACGACATCGGAACGAAGATTTCCGTTGAGGAATATAACAAGACCTGCCGCAGCGAGGTGATGAAATACACGGCGGAATGGGTGAATATGACTGAGCGTGTCGGCTATTGGGTCGATATGAACGATCCGTACATCACCTACGATAACCGCTACATCGAGACCCTGTGGTATTTGCTGAAGAAAATCTACGACAAAGGACTGCTCTACAAAGGGTACTCCATCCAGCCGTATTCTCCGTCCGACGGCACAGGCCTGAGCTCCCACGAGCTGAACCAGCCTGGCTGTTACAAGGACGTGACCGACACGACCGCCACAGTGCAGTTTGAGGTCATAAAGGACGGGAAGTCGCAGCCGCTCTTCGGAACGGAGGCCTTCCCGGTATATTTCCTCGCGTGGACCACAACCCCGTGGACACTTCCTTCAAACACCGCGCTCTGCGTGGGGCCGAAGTATGAATATGTCCGTGTCCTCTCCTTCAACCCTTACACGGGCAAGGAAGCCATCTATGTGCTGGCCAAGGACTTGGTGGGCGCTTGGTTCAATCCAAAGGCCGCCGACATTCCGCTTGAGAACTACAAGCCTGGCGACAAGCTTGTGCCTTACAAGGTTCTTGACGGTTCGTTCAAGGGCGCTGACCTTGTCGGAATCCGTTACAAGCAGCTGATCCCTTGGTTCCAGCCAATTGAGGAAGGAGAGCCGTTCAGGGTTATCTCCGGGGACTATGTCACGACCGAGGACGGTACCGGAGTCGTTCACATTGCTCCCACCTTCGGCGCTGATGACAAGAAGGTTGCCGCCAACTTCGGCGTACCGGGAATGATGGTTCTGGACAAGGACGGCAAGCGTCAGGCCCAGGTGGACCACGACGGCCGCTTCTACCCGATCGAGGACCTTGATCCTGAATATGTCCGCACACACGTTGATCCTTCTTATAAGGAATATGCCGGCCGCTATGTGAAGAACGCTTTTGATGACTCGCTTCCGGCCGACGCTCCTACCCTTGACGTTGATCTTTGCATGATGATGAAAGAGGACGGCAGGG
>CAVBMN010000051.1:0-16972 GCA_963596515.1 bacterium | reverse complement strand
AATTTTAGTCATTTTTCTCGTAATCAGCAATTTTATGAGCCATTTTCGGCGATTTCCTCACACATATTTTAAGATAACGGCGGTAAAGCCGTCTTGTGAAGCGGTCATAACGCCGAACTGACATATCGTTTGAAAAATGATGATCAACATATTTCTCAACCTCACGACAGTCTCCCTCACAACCATATTCAAAACCCAAAGCCTCCTTCGTAGCAAGCGCGGCATCACAGATGGCAGCGTTGTCACTCCCCCGCGATTTTTTCATATAGTAAGGAATATGATCGTTCCCGAAGACCTTCAGCGGCACATAGACAGTGTTTGTCGGACTGCCAAGAAGCGTCCACATCACGGTTCTGTCCAGATTCTCACCAGCTGCGACTCCCTCGAACACGATGGACGCGGAGGTGATGTCACGCATAATCGGCTTTCCAGTACGGGAAATCTCATTGAAAAGAAATTTATGGTCAATCGTGGCCACTTCAGCGGAAGCCATTATGGATGAAGCCTTCTCAAACCTGTCAACTCCCTTGCGGTCTTCCTTGCGGCCACTCCGTGTGAAGTTCGTCACGACCATATACCCGCCGGGCTGTTCGGCCACAATATACTTCTTCCACGAATGATTATTCACTTCATAATAAGCGGCCTCTCCGAGCGCATCGATGATGCCGAAATTGGCCTCCACTCCCCAAGGCTTTGGAAGCGAGTCAAGCATATTCTCAAAATCCTTTAGGCTGGAGCATATTCCCAGAGCCTTGTACATCACAATCCCCTCCTTGTCCATTTCGGTGGCTGGAACATCATCATCCTTGAGGTCGTAGGTTGCGGTGTTCATTATGCAGAAGCCGGCGGAGTTGACTCCGGACCACACTTCCCCACCCCGCGACGGCGAGTTCACGAGACCTATGAATGAATATTCTGGACCTCGAAACCATTCCATCCTGTTGTTCAGCTCGCCGGTGTCCCGATGCTTGAGCATCACCGGGCGACCATCTGCCCGCACTCCCCCGGAAATGATCACAGAAGTGCAGCAAAAAGCTCTGAATGAAATGAATATGAATGCTGACGCAGCAATGAATATCTTAGAAAAGCGTGCCATTGTCATCTTTTTTAGCCTCAAGCTCAGCGTCCAGTCCAAGATGATGGTAAGCCATTTCGGTGGCGATCCTCCCCCTCTGTGTGCGCACGATGAAGCCTTCTTTTATAAGGAACGGTTCGTACACCTCCTCGAAGGTACCTTGGTCCTCGCTGATCGCCGTGGCTATGGTGTTGGCTCCGACAGGTCCGCCTTTAAACGTCGTGATTATCGTCTTCAGAATCTTGTTGTCGATGGAGTCTAGTCCCCTCTTGTCGATTTTGAGCTTGTCGAGGGCGTAACGGGAAATGTTCAGGTCAATGTGGCCATCCCCCATCACCTGCGCGAAGTCACGGACACGCTTGAGGAGAGCGTTGGCGATACGTGGCGTTCCACGGCTCCTCAGAGCGACTTCCTTTGCGGCCTCGTCATCAATCGTCACGTTCAGAATTCGTGCGCTTCGGCGCACGATGCGGATCAGATCCGTTGTGTCGTAATATTCAAGGGCACAGTTGATTCCGAACCTCTCGCGGAGAGGTGCGGTAAGCAGTCCGCTTCGGGTCGTGGCACCGACAAGGGTAAACGGATTTAGGGAAATCCTGACCGACCTTGCGCCTGGACCTTTGTCTATCATTATATCTATAACGTAGTCCTCCATCGCCGAGTAGAGATATTCCTCGACCTCCGGGGAAAGGCGATGGATCTCGTCGATGAAGAGCACGTCACCAGTTTCCAATGAGGTAAGCAAGCCTGCCAAGTCGCCCGGCTTGTCAAGCACCGGGCCGGAGGTGACCTTCATATTCACACCCATCTCGTTGGCGATGATGTGCGCGAGGGTGCTCTTTCCCAACCCTGGAGGCCCGTGAAAGAGCACGTGGTCAAGGGCTTCGCCTCTCATTTTTGCCGCCTTTATGTAGATGTTCAGATTGGACACGATCTCCTTCTGTCCGGTGAAATCTTCAAGTCCCTGCGGGCGGATTATTCCGTCCAAATCCTTATCTTTGCCTGCGTTTGTGCTGTGCGGATCAAATTCTGTCATCAGAAAGTGTTTTAATCAGTACAAAGATAGTGAAAACCGCCGGAAGAACGAAAGCGATATCCGCCGCGCAACACCAAAATCAAAAGTCTAAAAATTATAAATGATAGATTTAGATAGACTTTCTGATTTTATTTAGATTGTTAATATGTTGATAACTCAATCTGCTAATTGAGACTCAATAAGTTACAAGTTGATTAGATTGTTGGTTACGTTATGGAAAACCTTTTGATGAACTGTTGAAAAGCGGCCGCGTCAGATAAACCAACATTTTGAAAAGCGTTTTCAACAGGGTTTTCCACAGGTTTTAAACACGATTAAGGCCATTATGTTGATAAGTTCAGAATCTGTACGAAAACTGTCCGAAGAACTCCTCCGCGACAAGGATGTTTATTGCAAGGGGCTGTTCCTGTCGGCCAGATGGTTTGTGGTTTCTCAGGTCGCCTCCGCTGGCACCAATGTGATCGTGCTTCCCGATAGGGAGAGTGCTGAATATTGCTGCTCAGACCTTTACGGCCTTACTGACGGTGACATTGTGTTCTATCTCCCTGACAGTGGCAAGGGCGTGGAGAGAAGCAATTATAAGTCGTCTCTCGGTGTGCAGAGGACTTCGGCGGTCGGCAAGCTTATGATCAACTCCGGCAATTCGTCCAGACTTTTCATAGTGACTTACCCGGAAGCCCTTGAAGAGGCTGTTCCCGCTCCGGACAAGATAGCGTCTTCGTTGTTGAAAATAACCAAAGGACAGGAAATATCCCACGATTCTATCCGTGATATTCTTGCAGGTCAAGGTTTTGAGAGAGTGGATTTTGTGTCTGCTCCGGGACAATATTCAATAAGGGGAGCCATCATAGACATATTCTCATATTCATTCAACTCGCCGTTCAGGGTGTCATTCTTCGGGGATGAGGTTGAGAAGATCCACGTGTTTGACTGCAACACGCAGCTTTCGGTCGAGGAAAGGGATGAGGTTGAGATATTCCCCGATCTTGCGGCTGACGCCTCGGAGGCTGGGAGTGTCAGTGTGGCGAGTCTGTTTCCGAAAGGAACAGTGGTATGGCTGGATTCTTCGGAAATGTACAGCGGCAGGGACTTTTACAGTGGTTTTGAGCCTTTCAGAAAGGTCTTCCTTGAGGTTCCTCTTGAAAACGACAGTGTTGATGCCGTCAGATTCAATATAGCGCCGCAGCCTGTTTTCAACAAGAATTTCGAGCTTCTGACCGCTGACATCCGGCAGAATATGGAACGAGGGTACAAGGTTTACATATTCAGTGAGAAAAATTCGCAGATCGAGCGGTTGAAGTCCATTCTTATAGATAACAACGGACTTGTGCCTCAGTTTGTTGCGGGAAAGAATATTCATTCAGGATTCATAGATAAGGATGACAGGATCTGCTGCTACTCCGACCACGAGATTTTTGACCGTTTCCACAGGGTAAGTGTCAGAAGAACGGTGGAGAAGAGCGAGCAATTGACTCTTAATGATTTGACAGCCTTTAATATAGGTGACTATGTGGTTCACATAGATCACGGTGTCGGCGTGTTCGGCGGGCTTGTCAGGGTCAGGGACGACAAAGGCAGGATGCACGAGGTGGTGAAGCTTATGTACAAGGACGGGGATGTCGTGTTCGTGTCCGTGCATTCGCTGAACAAGATTTCAAGGTTCCGCTCCAAGGATGGCATACCTCCTAAGGTAAACAAACTTGGCTCAAAGACTTGGCAGAATCTTAAGTTAAGCGCTAAGTCAAAGATAAAGGACATCGCCAAGGATTTGATCCAGCTTTACGCCAAGCGCAAGACCACGAAAGGATTCGCCTACTCCCCCGACAGCTACCTTCAGGAAGAGCTTGAGTCTTCGTTCATGTACGAGGACACTCCGGATCAGGAGTCTGCCAACAAGGCTGTCAAGAGGGATATGGAGGACAACAGCCCTATGGACAGGCTTGTCTGTGGGGATGTCGGATTCGGTAAGACGGAGATAGCCATCAGGGCGGCTTTCAAAGCTGTGACCGACGGGAAACAAGTCGCTGTGCTGGTGCCTACCACTATACTATCCCTTCAGCATTACACTACTTTCTCGTCTCGGCTTAAGGATTTCCCTTGCACCATCGATTATGTCAGTAGACTGCGTACAACGAAGGAAATCAATGACATAAAGGATAGATTGAAAAACGGTCAGCTTGATATAGTTATTGGTACGCACAAATTACTTGGCAAAGGATTCGATTTCAAAGACTTGGGACTTTTAATCATCGACGAGGAACAGAAGTTCGGTGTATCGACCAAAGAGAAACTGCGTCAGGTCAAAGCCTCGGTGGACACGTTGACTTTGACCGCCACCCCTATTCCCCGTACCTTGCAGTTCTCTCTGCTTGGAGCGAGGGATCTGTCCATCATCAACACTCCCCCACCGAACAGGATTCCTACCCAGACAGAGATCATCCTGTTTGACAAGGATGAGATCCGGAGCATAATCAATTATGAGCTGAACCGTGGCGGTCAGCTGTTCTTCATACATAACAAGGTTGAGGAACTGCCGTCAATTCACGAGATCCTTCATCGTTTGGTTCCGGATATGAAAATCTGTGTCGCTCACGGCCAAATGGAGGCCAAGGATTTGGAAAACAGGATGTTGGATTTCATACGTGGGGATTACGATATGCTGCTTTGCACCACGATCATCGAGAACGGTCTGGACATTCCGAACGCCAACACGATCATCATCAACCAGGCCCAGAATATTGGACTGAGTGACCTGCATCAGCTCAGAGGGCGTGTAGGCCGGTCGGACAGAAAGGCGTTCTGCTATCTGATCGTCCCGCCGCTTGTCACAATCACTGATGATGCGCGCAGAAGGCTCAAGGCCATCGAGGAATTCTCCGATCTCGGCAGCGGTTTCAACATTGCGATGCAGGATCTGGACATCCGTGGAGCCGGAAACCTGCTTGGGGCCGAGCAAAGCGGCTTCATCACGGATATGGGCTACGAGACCTACCAGAAAATCCTTGCGGAGGCTATGGAGGAACTTGGTGTCGAGACTGGAATATCCACGGTGCACACGGATGAATCCTTTGTCGAGGACTGCACCATAGAGACTGACCAGCCAGCGATGATCCCGGACACCTACATAGACATAACCGCCGAGAAGATAAGAATATACAAGCAGCTTGACAGTATGACGAGCGACAAGGAGATAGACCGGATCAAGTCGCAGCTTGAGGATCGTTTCGGCGAGATGCCTTCAGAGGTGGACAATCTTTTTGATGTGGTGAAGATCAGGAATCTTGGAGGAAAGCTCGGATTCGAAAAGATCATAATAAAGAACGGAATGATGATAATGTTCTTCATTTCGAATCAGATGTCACCATATTTCAAGAGCAAGGTTTTCGAAGGCGTTCTGGACAAAGTCAACAGAAACGACCAGCTTTTCAAGATCAAGCAGTCCGAGGGAAAACTCAAGATTGTGTCCCGTGGAATAGATTCTTTGACGAAAGCTCTTCAGACTCTTAATAAATTGCAATAAAATCATTATCTTTGACAGTTTGCCCGTTTAAACAGACAATGTCGAATCTTTTGGTGGAAATAGGAAACACGGCTTTGAAGGCCGTCTGGGCCGAGGGGATGACTCTCGGAAAGACTTTTCGTTATCAAGGCGAGAAGATGTTCGAGTACATCCACTCGCTTGTGGAAAAGGATAAGCCTGTGGTGATGGTCGTTTCATCCGCCATTGAACTGGACGCTCAGGAAGAGGACAGGTTACGTTCGAAGTGCGGCAGACTGGTCGTTTTGGACAGAAGCCATACAGAAGTGTCCAATGAATATTCACTCCCCTCTTACCTGTCTTCCGACAGAGTCGCTTCCGTGATCGCGGCAAGGCATCTTTTCAAGGGAAAAGGCAGCTTGGTCTTCGATTTCGGTACCACTTTGACGATAGATGTCATTGAGGCTGACGGTGAATATTCAGGCGGCAACATCTCCCCCGGTTTCAGGACAAGGTTCAAGTCTCTGGCGAGATATTCAAGGAATCTGCCTCTCGTGGACACCCCACAGTCTGTGGAAAGGGCTGGCGGTTCGCTGGTTTCCTCGATCGAGTCAGGGGTGGTGTCAGGCATAATGTTTGAAATAGAGGGCTACTTGTCTGAATTTCCCGGAAAAGTTGTGGTTTTTACGGGAGGAGACGCTTTATATTTTGCAAAAAGAATGAAAAACTCCATCTTTGCAGTCTGCAATCTTGTACTGATGGGGTTAGCCTTAATAGCTGACAGATATGTTGAAAAGAACGGTTAGTAAGATACTCCTTTTGGTGGCTTTGTCGTTCTGCGCGCTTCCGATGAGTGCACAGGACGAGGCGTATAATGCCTATTCGCCATATTCAATGTTCGGAATAGGGGATATCTCCAAGCAGGGAACCGCCTATAACAAGAGTATGGGAGGTGTCGGAATCGCCACAAGGGACAGAAGAAACATCAATATTCTCAATCCGGCGGCCGTGACGGCAAGGGACGAGAAGTCGTTTATGGCTGATTTTGGTGTGGCGCAGGGCAACAGGTATTATGCCCAGCACGATATGAAGTCATCCAACAACACTTTCAATATCTACGACTTCGTCCTCTCTTTTCCTGTCTATAAGTCATTGGCTATGTACGCAGGAGTCACTCCGTTCAGCGATCTTGGCTACGATATGACCTCGAAGATCACCGATCCGTCGGTCATCACCAATACAGGTGTCATCACCAATAACGTACAAGGGTACGGTGGGTTGACTAACATATTCATAGGTGCCGGTGTCAATGTGATTAAAGGGCTTTCCGTGGGTGTCGAAGGACAGTATTATTTTGGTAATCTGCACAAGACCAACACATTCACAATGTCCAACAGCACGTACAGGAATATTTCGAGCGGTTTTAATATGAATCTTCACGCTTTCACCGCAAAGTTTGGCGTGCAGTACGAGACCAGTCTTACCCAAAATGTATTGGCTGTTGTAGGTGCGACCTACAGACTCGGCACAAGTATCAGGGGAGAGGTCGAAAGGTATGAGATCCAATCAATTTCCTCGATCAATGACTCGACACCGTCTCCAAGGACATACATTGACACTCTTGGAAGAGGTAATGTGAAGCTTGCCAGCGAGATCGGTGTCGGTATCGCTCTTAAAGGCGGTGACAAATGGACGGCTGAGGTCAATTACATCCGCTCCGACTGGAGTTCTTCGGGAATGAGCAAGGTTCCTGGATTCGCATGCGTCGGCAATGCTGTGTTCAGCGCATCAGCATCTCAGTCTGTAAGGGCAGGTTTCTCGATTGTTCCGAACAGAAATGATATCCGTTACTATCGCAAGAGGGTGACGTACCGTGCCGGAGCGTATTGGGATCAAGCTTGCTGCAAGTTGGATGGAAACACCATAAACGCTGTCGGAATCACGCTCGGAGCGACTCTTCCTGTGTTCAGATGGAGCAACGGACTTACGCTTGGCGTTGATTTTGGACAACGCGGATCCCTGACAGGGAATATGGTCAGGGAAAGATACGTCAATTTCAATATAGGAATCAACGTATTCGACATCTGGTTCTTGAAACCAAGGTATGACTAAAAGAATAAAACAATACACAACGATGAAAAGGATTACACTAGTACTGTTAACTCTCGCTGCAGCGGCTTTCGGAACAAAAGTTTCCGCTCAGGGAAAGTATGGCGCTGACAGCGCTGAATGCATCAAGTATCTGTCTTACTATCAGGAGTATTACAAGCAGAAGAACTACACTGAGGCTCTCCCTAACTGGAGAAAGGCCTTCAAGCTTTGTCCTCCTACGGCCAGTCAGAATATGCTTCTTAACGGTATGACGCTGCTGAGCAAGGAGATCGCCAAGACTAAGGATCCGCAGGCCCGCGCGGCTTTGGTTGACACTGTCTTGACTCTCAATGACCTTCGTGCTCAGTACTATCCTAAGTATGCTGTGGCCGCCCTTAATTCCAAGGGGCAGTACATCACACAGTATTTCAAGGATTATCAGGTGGTTTATGATGAGCTTAACAAGATCATCGAAGCCAATGGAGCACAGGTTAAGCCGAGTCTCCTTCTCCTTGACCTTAACGCCGCCATAGAGCTTTACAAGAAGTCCGCCATCGGTGCCGAGGATGTGATCAACACCTATCAGGGCGCGATCGCCCTGCTTGACAAGGCTGGCGCAAGCGATGACAACGCCAAGATCAGATCCGACATTGAGGGATTGTTCATCACAAGCCAGGTTGCTAGCTGTGACAACCTCATAGCTCTCTTCACTCCTCGTTACGAGGCTGATCCTGAGAATATGGATCTGGTTTCCAACATAGTGAAGATGCTTGGTTCAACAGAAGGCTGCCAGAACAATAATCTGTTCCTCAGTGCCGTTACAAAGATGCACAGGAACGAGCCGTCCGCTTCTTCGGCTTACTATCTTTACAAGCTTCATTCAGCCAAGGATGAGTCTTCTGAGGCCATCAAGTACTTCGAGGAGGCTGTCTCGCTTTGTGCTGACGACGACCCTGTAAAGGCTGACTATCTGATAGAACTTGCTACTTATTGCCTCAAGAACAACATTACCGGCAAGGCTTTTGACTATGCCAATAAGGCCGCCGGACTTAAACCTGACCATCAGGGCAAGGCTTACTACCTTATCGCCACAATCTGGGGAGCCGCACGTTGCGGAGGAAATGAGATTGAAAGCAGGGCGAAATACTGGGTGGCTGTTGACTACCTCCAGAAAGCCAAGGCTGCTGACGCATCACTGACCGATGACTGCAACAAGCTCATCTCCGCCTATAGCGTTTACTATCCTCAGAAGGCCGAGGCGTTTATGTACGATGTTGTCGATGGACAGTCCTACACGGTTAACTGCGGCGGTATGCGCGCGACAACTACCGTAAGGACACAGAAGTAGGTTTGAATTGAGACTGGACATACATAGACTTATGATGATTGCAACCGCTCCGGCGGTTGCTTTCATCGTATTTTCCTGCAAAGGAAAACTCTCTGAGGCGGAGCGGCTTGATCTTGCCGAGACTCCGGTCCAGACTGTTGACAGTATGTTCGTGGTTCAGACAAAGAACGGGGGGATACAGATGAGGGTGGAGGCTGACGTTATGGAAAGGTTCGAGAACGATACTTGTACCTACGAGCTCTTTCCAAAGGGTCTGCACGCCTTTGCCTACACTGATGACGATGTCCTTGAGACAGTGCTGCATTCAAACAACGCCAAGCATTTCAAAAGCAAGAGAAAGGATGAGGAATATTGGTCCGCTTTCGGAAATGTGGTGGTTCAGAATGTGATAAACCAGCAGACTTTGGAGACGGACACCCTTTATTGGGATCAGGCAAACGAAGAGATTTACACTGACTGCTATGTAAGGATGTTTTCCAATGACGGCTTTCTGCAGGGATTCGGAATGAGATCCGACGAGATGGCTAGAAACGTCAGGATATTCAAGGCTTTCAACAGTGATGTGGTTGTGGTTCAGGATTCGACAAAGGTTATCATCGATTCGGTAAACTTTATTGGTCCTTTGCTTAAAAAATAATGGTTAATTGAATTAAAATCACTATCTTCGCACCCCAATACCTATTTTTGGAAATTATAAAAACGTAATACACAATGGCGATTCTTCAAAAAACTCGCGAAAAGGCTGGTATGGCAGTGTCTATCATCATTGCCTTGGCCCTTTTGTCATTCATCATCGACCCTCAGACCCTTGAGACTGCTTTTAACGCTATGTCCTCAAGGAACGATGTCGGCGCGATCAATGGAAAGACAATCTCTTACCTTGATTTTCAGCAGGATGTAGAGAAATTCACCACTATCAACGAGATGGTTACCGGTTCTTCGGCTCAGAACGAGCAGCAGCAGGAGCAGGTACGCAACGCCGCTTGGCAGAGCCTTGTGGACAAATACCTGTTCATCAAGAATGCCAAGGCCGCCGGCATCAGGGTAGGTGAGGAGGAAATGAAAGAACTCCTTGCGGGTGATATGGTTTCTCCTGTCATTTCACAAAACCCTGCCTTTACTGACGAGGACGGCAATTTCTCAAAGGAAGCGGTGCAGAACCTCATCAACGGAATATCACAGGATCAGACCGGAAGGC
The DNA here is from genome assembly GCA_963596515.1 of bacterium. GTDB lineage: Bacteria > Bacteroidota > Bacteroidia > Bacteroidales > UBA932 > Cryptobacteroides. The sequence goes on along the minus strand of CAVBMN010000051.1, from coordinate 6,746 downwards.
TTAAGGAATATTGGAACTATCTCCAGAACACTGTCTATACCCAGCAGTACTACGCCAAATACGGCTCTATGTTCACTCAGGGTAATGTACAGAATCCTTTGATGCTCAAGAGGGCCATTGCCGAGAACAATAACACGACCAATGTGGATTTCGTTATGGTTCCTAACTATGGCCAGGACACCACCATCAAAGTGTCTGACGAGGAGATCAGAAAGTTCTATGAGGGGCATAAGAAGATGTTCAAGCAGAAGGCTTCAAGAGACATTGAATATGTTGTTTTCGAGGTAAAGCCTTCAGAGTCTGACATCAACGCCACTAACGAGGCTATGTCCAAGGTTTATGACGAGTTCTCCACCACTGAGAATATGAAGTCGTTCCTTGCCAGAAACTCTGAAAGAAACTTTAGTGAATATTGGTACAGGGCTGGCGAGCTTTCAACCGTCAACAAAGGTATAAGTGATTTCGTGGACGGCAACAGCGAAGGAACCTCTCCTATCGTTTCTGACAACAATAACGCATTCTATGCCGCAAGGATTCTTGCGACTGCCCAGATTCCTGACTCTGTCTATGTCAAGCACATCCTTCTTCAGGGGGGCTCTGAGAACAAGGCCGACAGCCTTCTCAACGTGCTCGCAAAGGGTGAGAGTTTCTCTAATGTGGCCGCATCATATTCCGCTGACACAAGGAGCGCCGCTGACGGAGAACAGGGAAATATCGGCTGGATGACCCAGACCTATATGGTTCCTGGGTTCGAGTCTGTACTGACCGCTCAGGTTGGCAAGCCTTACATTGTCAAGACTCAGTATGGAACACACATCGTTGAGGTTTCAAAGAGAACCGCCCCTGTAGCCAAGAAGCAGGTGGCTATCCTTGAGAAGACAGCGTTTGCGAGCGGCGAGACCTTCAACACCTATTATGCACAGGCAAGCAAGTTCTCCAAGATCGCTTCCGGCAAATATGAGAACTACAAGGCCGCCGTTGATTCAATGGGAATATATTCACACCCTATGAACAACGTCCTTGAGAGCACTTCCTCATACGGCTCCATCAGTCAGGCCAAGGAAGTTACAAGATGGGTGTTTGACAACAAGGTCGGCAAGGTTTCTGAAATCATCACCGTCAACAATAACTACCTCTTCATCGCCACTGTCACCGGCATTCATAAGGAAGGCGTGGCTAAGATCAATGAGGTTAAGAACATCATCCGTCAGCAGCTTTATGCCGAGAAGGCCAGTGAGAAGGCCGCAGCTGACATCGCTCAGAAGATCCAGGGTCTGAACGATCTTCAGGCAATCGCTGACACTCTGCACTCGTCTGTAAGCGCTGGTGTTGACGTAAGGTTCGCCTCGTTGGCAGGTCAGGGACTTGATCCTAAGTTCATCGGTGCCGCTTCTGTGGCTCCTGAAGGAAAGATATGCGGTCCTGTGGCAGGTACGATCGGAACTTACATATTCAAGGTCAATTCACGTGACACTGGTGCTTTCTACACTGAGGATGACGCTAAGAACGCTGCCGCTCAGCTGAACAACTACACCACGCAGATGATTCTTCCGGTTATGATGACCGAGGCTGACGTGAAGGACAACAGGGCACGCTTCTATTAATGGACAATAAGACTGAAAAGAGGCTATTGATATAATTAGGGATGGGTTTATGCCCGTCCCTTTTTTTGTGTCCTGGCGACTATAATAATTGTCGTTATTACTGCAAATATTGTTACGGAAAATACAATACATTATCTTTAAAAACACACAGATTAATATGCACGAAAGAAGGACAATCTTATCTATAATGACTTTCATTGCTATGTCCTGCGCAATTTCCGCACAGGACATAACTGTCAAAAGGCCGGATTCGGATCTGTTTTCAGACACTTGGGTGGCCACTGATGCCTTGGGTAGGGAAATGCCTGGAATCGAAGCCGTAGGCCCTGTAAAGGCTGACCAGCGCCGTGTTGTGGGAATATTCTACATAACCTGGCACACGCAGAACCTTGCGAACCTTCCAGGCCCATACGGCGCTGATGTTACCAAGGTTCTTGCGGCCGATCCCAAAGCACGTCTTCAGGCCGACAATCCGAACTGGAAATACGGCTCCTATCACTGGGGAGAACCAGAGATGGGCTATTTCCTGAGTCAGGACGAATGGGTTATCCGAAAGGATATGTCGATGCTTTCCGATGCCGGGGTGGACGTGCTGGTGCTCGATGTCACGAACGCCGTGCGTTACTGGGACGAATGGGAAGTGCTCTTCTCTACGATGGAGAAGATGCGTTCAGAGGGCAACTGCACTCCTCAGTTCTGTTTTTGGGCGTTCAACGGAGAGGTCATAACGGTTGTCCAGCAACTATACGATCGGATTTACAAGGAGAACAAGTACCCTGACCTATGGTTCTACTGGGACGGAAAGCCTCTGCTTCTCTATAATGCGGATCCTGTTCACGATGCCAACGGAGGCTATTCTGCTTACAAGGATGGTACACACGATTATTCCGACGAGGTGAAAAACTTCTTCACACTCAGGAATATGTGGTGGGGTTACTACGAATGGGCCGGCAAGCGTTACATCGGCACTGAGGACAACTGGAGCTTTGGCTACAGTATGGCCGATCCACGAATCAAGTCAATGACTCCGGAAGAACTGCTTTCAAAGCACGATGGCAAGGTTGAGGAAGCGGCGGTCACACCAGCCCAGCACCCTGTCACGATGACCGATGTCCCGATGGGGGTAGGAAAATCCTGGTCAAGGCGTGACGGCGAGCCTAAGCTCAATGAATATGATCTCCCGGATTCAGCATTCGTCCCTTGGATCGGTAGAAAAGTCTCTGATCCTGAAGGTTATGGAATATACTTCCAAGAGCGCTGGGACGATGCTCTGGCAGCGAATCCGCAGTTCCTTTATCTCAATGACTGGAACGAATGGACAGCCGGCAAGTACAACGGGGATGTGATGTGGCTAGGCCGCAGGAACCCGTTTATGTTCGTGGATCAGTACAACTCCGAGTTCAACAGGACGATCCAGCCGATGAAAGGTGGCTACACCGACAATTACTATATGCAGATGGCCCAGAACATCCGCCGCTACAAGGGAGTCCGTCCGGTTCTCGTGAACAGGCATATTCATAAAATGGCGGTGGACGGAATATTCAAGGATTGGGATCAGATTAAGGTGGTCTATCGCGACACTCGTGGGGATGTGTTCCATCGTGATGCTAAGGGCTACGGCGGACTTTATTACAAGGATTCAACGGGAAGGAACGATATAGTGGCCTCGAAGGTGGCCGTCGGCAAGTCAGACATATTCTTTTATGTAGAGACCGCTGACGCTATGACTCCATATTCTGATCCTGATTGGATGCTGCTGCTGATTGATGCCGATGGTGATTCCTCGACTGGTTGGTATGGCTACGACATTTTGATTAACAAAGAGATAACGTCATCTGATAAAGGCAATGTCCTTAAGTTTGTTGATGGAAAATGGACCAAGGCAGGGGAGTACCGCTTCGCTGTGGAAGGCAATAAGTTGGAACTTGCCGTGTCGAAGTCATTGCTTGGAGTTTCCGGAAAATCAATAACCTTTGACTTCAAATGGGCGGACAACACCGGTGAATTGGTGGATCCGATCTCGCTTTGCCTGCACGGAGACACGGCTCCGAACCGCCGGTTCAACTACAGGTTTGTTTGGAATAAATAGATAACCTTAAAGAATATGAAATACTCCGCAATCCGAAATATTTTCGCATCGTTTGTCTGCTCTTGCGGCAAGGTCAAAGTGACCAGTGGTGAATAACTGGTTGTCTGTCAATGTATAAAAAAAGTACCTTGTGCATAAATCCGCACAAGGTACTTTTTTATAGTGTGATATTCACAGACTTGCCCGTTACGGCATTTTTAGACGTTGAACAGGAAGTGCATTATGTCGCCGTCCTGGACGACATATTCCTTGCCTTCGGTGGCGAGCTTGCCGGCGGCTCTGACAGCGCTTTCGCTGCCGAGGGTGACGAAGTCGTTGTACTTGATGACCTCTGCCCTGATGAATCCCTTCTCGAAGTCCGTGTGGATGACACCAGCGGCTTTCGGGGCCTTGTCGCCCTTATGGATGGTCCAGGCGCGGCATTCGTCTGATCCGGCCGTGAAGAATGTCTGGAGTCCGAGCAGGTGATAGGCACCTTGGATCAGCCTTACAACACCGGATTCATTCAGTCCCATCTCTTCAAGGAACATCTGACGGTCTTCATAGGAGTCCATTTCCGCGATTTCGGACTCTGTCTTGGCGGAGATCACGAGAATCTCGGCGTTCTCTTCTTTGACGGCCTCACGGACTGCATCCACGTACTTGTTGCCGTTGACAGCCGAGGCGTCGTCCACGTTGCAGACGTACATCACCGGCTTGTTAGTCAGCAGGAACAGATCCTTGGCCATTGCGGCTTCCTCCTCGTTGATGAATTCGACAGTCCTGCACGATTTACCCTGCTCAAGGGCTTCCTTGTAACGGAGAAGAAGCGCAACAAGTTTCTTAGCGTCCTTGTCACCGCCTGTCGTGGCCTGTTTCTGGCTTTTGGCAAGACGAGACTCCACTGTCTCAAGATCCTTGATCTGGAGTTCCGTGTCCACAACCTCCTTGTCCCTGACCGGATTCACACTGCCGTCCACGTGAACCACATTGCCATCGTCAAAGCATCTGAGTACGTGAAGTATGGCGTCTGTCTCACGGATGTTGGCAAGGAACTGGTTTCCAAGGCCTTCTCCCTTGCTCGCACCCTTCACCAGCCCGGCGATGTCAACGATGTCCACTGTAGCAGGGACAACACTTTTAGGCTTGCACATATCCGCAAGCACCTCCAGCCTCTTGTCCGGAACGTTAGTGGAACCGAGGTTAGGCTCAATGGTACAGAAAGGAAAGTTCGCGCTCTGGGCCTTGCCGGAGCTCACGCAGTTGAACAAAGTTGACTTGCCGACATTCGGAAGTCCGACTATTCCGCATTTCAATGACATATCTTATTGAATTCTAAAGTCTATTAACATAACAGACGGCAAAGATACAAATTAAGAATCTGTTTTAGTAATCGTAAGGCAAGATATGGGTGAATATTTTGGGGTAAATAAGGTGGTATTTGCGTTTCCTGTGTAAGTATTTACGTTTCTTATCTTTTTTTACGTTTTTGTGCCGCATATTTGCCGTAGAAATGAAAAGACATCAGTTCATATTGTTTGTTCTTCTTCTCTTCACGGCCGCCGGCCAGTTGACTCATTGTCGTAATTGTTTAAGTTTATTAGATAAGGCGGCCGGAAGGGAAGATCAGATTCTCGTTATGTTCTGGAATCTGGAGAACTTCTTCGATTGGCGAAGGGACAGCCTCAATGGCAGCGATTCTGAGGCGGAGTTCACATCTTTAGGCAAAATGCATTGGACGAAGAGGCGTTTCCAAGCCAAGTGCAATGCGATAGCCAAGTCCATACTATGGGTCAAGGATGAGGAGGGAATATTGCCGGACATCATCGGAGTCGCCGAAGTAGAGAACCATTTTGTGCTTAAAAGACTATTGGATGACACTCAGTTGTATAGAACTGATTATGAGATTGTCCATTACGATTCCCCTGATCCTCGCGGTATAGATGTGGCGTTACTGTACAGAACCTCACGCCTAACTCTTTTGCAGTCCCAACCTCTGAGAGTTGGAGGAGGCACCGACCCTCCATTGCGGACCAGGGATATTCTTTTGACAAAATTTCTGAAAGCAGATGGCGACAGCATCGCTTTTCTTGTGAACCACCATCCGTCCAAATATGGCGGAAAGACTGGTCAGAGGAGGGAGGTGGCACTCCGTAGGCTGCGTGATGCCACGGATTCGCTTCAAAAGACAGGGCTGATGAATATAGTCGCGATGGGTGACTTCAACGACACTCCGGATAATCCGTTGTTCGGAATATTGACAGAGGAATATCCCTATTCTTTGATCAACCTTGCGGTTCCGCTTGCCGCTAAAGGTGAGGGAACGATAAGATATTCAGGTAAATGGGAGATGATAGATATGTTCTTTATTTCGAGAAACCTGGTTTTGGACGGTCATATTCCGGAAATGAGGGTTTTGAGATTGCCGTTCCTTATGGTGAGAGACAACGCTCATTCGGGTGAGAAACCGCTTAGAACGTACACAGGACCGCGTTATGTCGGAGGTGTTAGCGATCATTGTCCGATTGTTGTCCGGATTAGGTAGATAATCAACAAAATTTGTTAAATTTGCCTTATTGGAAGTCGGTCTTAGGGTCGATTGTAGAAACGAACAAAAACTTAAGAATCACATAATATGGAAATGAAGACCAAAATCAGAGAGAAATTCAAGACTCTCTTCGGTGCTGAAGGCGAGGTTTTCGCTTCGGCCGGACGTATCAACCTCATCGGTGAGCACACAGATTATAACGGAGGATATGTTTTCCCTGGAGCCATCGATTGCGGTATTATGGCAGAGGTGAAGCTGAACGGAACCCAGAAAGTGAAGGCTTTCTCGCTTGACTACGATGAATATGTCGAGTTCGGTCTCAATGAGGAGGACAAGCCTAAGCAGCAGTGGGCCAGCTACATCTTCGGTGTGTGCAGGGAGACTGCGAAGCGTGGCGGAAAGGTTGAGGGTTTTGACACCGTCTTCGCCGGAGATGTTCCGCTCGGAGCCGGACTTTCCTCATCCGCCGCCCTTGAGAGCACATTCGCATACGCCATCAACTACTTGTTCGACAACAAGATCGACA
>CAVBMN010000050.1:0-17171 GCA_963596515.1 bacterium | reverse complement strand
ACTCGTTGCCGGAGGCAATGGACGGCTGGGTCTTAGGAGTGAAGAATATCCAGTCCGCGAAGTTGTCGGCGGTGATTGTAACCACCTTGCTTTCATCTGAATATGGACCAACCTTGCCACCGATCTTGTTGTTGCGGATGATGATGGTCTTGTTGTTCGTGTTGGCAAGGATGGAAGCGATGAACCTCTTAGTAGCATCAGTGGCGTTGAATATGTCAGAGCGCACTGTTCCGTAGTTCTCGCAGCCTTCCACCACGCAGGAGTTGTCGTTGGTCTGGCCAGCGATTCCGGCTGCGTAGCCTTTCGTGGTGTTCCCGGCCACGGCAAAGGTGATGTTACCCTTGTTGACGCAGTTGATGGCTGAGGTCTGAATATTCAAGGCAGAGACGATACCGGCCACACGGGTGTTGGAGGCCTTGGTGTCAGTGTTAGTGATGTCAGCGTAGTTCTTGCAGCCTTCAACCGTGGCATTCTTGTTCAAGGTCGCCACGACTCCGGCGTTGCGGGACGCCTGCACGTTCATCACACCGTAGTTGTCGCACCCTTTGATCATCACGCGCAGTGCGGATGACGCTGACTCGGCGTAACCTACCACACCTCCGATGGAGAAGGCGGTGCCGCCGTTCTTGGTGTTGGTGGTGTTCACGGACTTGAATATTCCGAAGTTGGAGCTGTTTGTAACCTGCGCGACAACCTCTCCCGCTGAATATACCGAACCAGCGATTCCTCCGAATCTCTGGCTGATGTTGTCGGCTCCTCCGGAAATGTCGAATGAAGCTGACGATGCGCAATGATCGACAGTTGAGTTCACTATGGCTCCGGCGATGGCTCCGCCGCTTACAAGAAGCTTGGAAGAAGATGTGATCGATGAACCTTCACCTATGGTCAGATCCTTGACAGTGGCTCCGTCAAGCACTCCGAACAGGCCGTAGGAGGCTCCTTTTACGGCATCGGCGGGTACGATTATATTCATACCCTTGATCGTGTGATTCTGGCCGTAGAAAGTGCCTTTGAAGGCCGCTCCGCTGACTGCCGTTCCAGAGAATGTACCGTTTCCTACGGGTGTCCAGTCCTTGATGGAGGAGATGTCGATGTCCTTCTCAAGGTAGGCATCCATATTCTCGGTTCCGTCCTGGGCGTTTACCTTCTGGGCGAACGCCACAAGCTCATCGGCTGTGCTGATGAGAATCTTGGTGTCCTTGGCCTTGTTGAAGAACACTGGTCTCAGGACAGTCACCTTGTCCAGATCCGTGGCCATCATAATGAGGTGGCCAGAGGTGAAATCACTTCCGAATGTGACGCTGACCTCTTTGGCGGTATTGTCCAATTTAGCCTGCACAGACTTGGCCTCGGCGATCGCCACGATGGCACCATCGGCCTTGCTTCCAGTGACATCGTAACCGATCTTCAGTTCCTGACCGAGATTGGCGACGGTGAGATTCAATGATGATGAAAGGCTGAGATTCAGTGAGTTCTGGACAGGAATGGTAATCTGTGAACCGTCTCCGAGGGTGACGGAAAGATTCCCTTCCGCATCCTTGGTCACGGACTTGAAGATGGACGCGCTTCCGTCAGCGGCCTCGATAGGATTGCCAGCCGAATCAAGGATGCGCTCTCCATCGACTGTCCAATAGCCTTGTTCATCAGTAGAGATCACCGGGGTCTTTCCTGCTGCCGGAACGCTTTGTCCGTCAACGGTGATGTCCTTGGTCTCGCCACCAACGGTGACGGTCCAATAATAGAGTCCGTTATCGTCCTTGCGCACGCCTACGACCGGAACGTTGAGCAGTTGGTCGGTCGCGGCCACGACCATTGTCTTTTCCTCGTTCTTGCTGTCCAGATAGGCCAGCACATAGCTTCCGTCACTGTTCCTGTCGATGGAAGTGACGACGTTGCCGGAGGTCAGCAGGCCGAGTGTCTCGACCTGTTTGTTCGCCTCGTCTATTCTGGACTGGAGAGCCGCGAGCCTGTTCTTGATGTCATTGAGCCGGTTCTGGAGCGGATCCTCATCGAAACCGCATCCGGTGAAGGCGAAAGCCATCATCAGAACCGACACGAACATATTCATTAATCTTTTCATTGTCTTCATTTTATTGGTTGTCAGAAGCATCGAAATACTTAGAGTTCTGGTAGCCGTAGGCATTGTAGATCGTGGCGTCCGGCGCTCCTTCAGGATTGCTCTTGAAGTCAGCCCATTCGCCGACCTTTCCGCCTCTGGTGCAGCCGGAGATCTTGATGTTGCAGTAGCCTGCCGCCCAGCCCGGACCGTCTCCGCCGGTGTGGTCTTCCGCCTGCGGTGTGATGTGGCTGAGGATGATTCCGGTGTTCGAGCATCCGGTGATGATTCCACCCTTGAAGTGGCCTACGAATCCACCAATGCGGCATCCTGTGTGCGAGAATATGTTTCCGCTGTTGACGCAGGACTCAACCGTCACATCCGCGGCCTCTGAGCCACCGATGATTCCGCCCATTCTCTTGGCGTTGGTGTAGCCCTCAAAGTCAAGGTAGTTGTCCTCGATGAGACCGGCGTTGACGCATTTGCTGATTGTTACCTTGTTGCCAGCCTTTTCGGTTCCCTGGATGGAAGCGAGGATTCCTCCGCTTCGTCCGTTAGGGCCGGTAAGATGGCCGTTGTTTGTGCAGTTTATGAACTGGCTTTCCTTGCCGTTCTTCACGAAGGACATTATTCCGGCGACCTGCAAGCCGGTACCGCCGGCTTGCGCGTTGGCGACCTTGGACTTCACGAGGATGTCTCCGTTGTTCTTCACGGCCTCGTCCTTGGTCTTTCCGCCCACGGTGACGTTAGAGCCGCTGCCGATGATGCCGGCGAGGCTGGTAGGCATAGCCTGAGGGCATTCTCCCTCAAGGATGATGCTGACATTGTTGGTCACGTTGGTGATCGTGACATTCTCGGCGTAGCCTACGATTCCGGCCACCGATGGTGTCACGTCAGGGGTTCCTGTCAATGTGATGGCATCCCCGGAAGCGCCTACGGTGAGATTGCTGATCGTGGCTCCATCAGCCGCTCCGAAGAGTCCGTAAACGTGGTTCTTGCTCATATCACAGGTCCAGTTGATGCCCGTGATGCTGTGCCCTTTGCCGTTGAACTTGCCCTTGAAAGCGTTGACGAATGTGTAGGCAGGAGTTCCCGAGCCCTCTCCGGTGGCGTTTCCTATAGGTGTCCATTCGATTCCGGTAAGGTCGATGTCGGCGAGCAGGCAGACTTCTCCGTCAGCGTTCTCCCAACGGGTTGTGGACGCTCCGGCGTTGACGCTGCGGATGAACTCCATAAATGTGCTGAGATCCGCGATTCCCTTGTCCTCAGACGGATCGTCTCCGCTTCCGCCACCACCTTTCACGATCGGATTCTGTTTCACGAGAATCGATGTGGAGACCTCGTAGAGGCTGTTCTTCAGGATGATACGGCCTTCACGCGGAGTGTTGGTCTTGCTTTCGAAATATTCAGCGACAAAGTTGAATTCCGATGTCTGCAAAGCCTTGGTAGCCACTGTTTTGAGCCAGGATTCGTTCTCCTTCGCCACTGAGGCCTCGACATCGATGTTGTGCGAGATCCTGATGGTGAACGGAGTCATATCCCCGCCAAGGTTGATGACCGGCTCGCCCATCGGGGTGATGAGCTCGTTGTCCTTGATGTAGTTCTCGAAGTCGATGACGGTCTTGCCGTAGGAGAAGAACAGGGGCTTGTAAACGATGTCGTCCCCGGCGGTGGCCATAATCACGACATTTCCTTCCTCGGCTCCTTCCTCCATCGTCACGGAGATCGTCTTGAGGCTCTCGTTGACCTTTACCTTCACGTTGTAGGCCGTCAGATAGTCCACAACGGCATCCTTGGCCATAGTTCCGCTGACCTTGTAGCCGACCTCCACAGGCGCGCTGTAGCTTTCCACTGCAAGGAATGACGGCGTTGTGAACGCGATGGCCAGCGACTCGTTGTACTTGACGGAGAAGCTGCTGCCGTCGGTCAGACTGAACACCACGAGGCCGCTTTCACTGTCAGCCACGACATTCTTGAATATATTGCCGGTCACATCCTTCGCGAGAACGCCTGTGCTCTCGCCATTGACCGTCCAGTAACCGTCCTTGTCTATTCCCACGGTCGGTGCCAGGCCTGAGACAGGCATCTTGTTGCCGTCCTTGTCGGTGATCCACTCCCAGGTGGCCCCGTTGTCCTTGGTCTGCCTCCAGTAGAGGACACCTTCATATTCAGCGGTGCCGATCATAGGCGACTTGTCGAGGTCTGAGGCTTTGGCCAGTGTGACTGTCTTCTTATCTCCGTTCCTGTCTTGATAAGTAATGACAAAGTTGCCTTTTTCATCGGTTCCGACGCGCGAGATGAAGTTGCCGGACACGAATTCCGAAACGGCATTCAACTGCGACTCTAGATTGTCCGCCTTCTGTTCGAGGGCCGCGACACGGTTCTCCAAGTCGGTGATCCCGTTCTCGATCTCGGAGGAATCATACGAGCAGGAGAAAAGCGTGGCCGCCGCCATAAACATTGATATTATAGCAGGTATCTTTCTCATAATGTGCTATTTCTTACGTACATACATATAATTCAAACAACTGCGCTCGCCCTTCCCGTCGCTTGGGCTGCTGACGAGGCCTGAGACGCCGTCTTTCTTCGCCCACATCGCTGATGAGCCACCGCCGTCGAAACGGGTCGAGTTCCAGGCTCCGAGACGCAGGGCGATCTCCGTGACCTCCTCGGCGTTGACTCCGATGGAGAATCCGACCTGACGACCGTCGATCTCGGCGATCATTATCCTCGATCCGCTCTTGTCAACGCAGACGAATGTCATCGGGTCGATCAACGTGCGGAAATCGTGGCTTGGAGGGACAGTGTTGAGGGTGTTCTCTCCGTCGGTGACGTAATGCCACATCGTGGAGTTCTGTGTCTGGATAGGCTTCACAACGCCCTCAACGTCCATCTGGGCCATAAGCCGGATGTTGTCTCCGACTTTCACAGCCGAAGCGATCGCGTCAGCCGTGCTTCCGGTAATCTGGATGCCGACTTCCTTGCGGTCTGTCAGGTAAGGAGCCTCCGTAAGAGCCGTTGTCCTGCCGTCCGCGATTGCCGTCACGGTTGCGTCGAACCAACCGTCGTTCACGGTCATATTCGTTGATGAATATTTAGCCGTGATGTACAATGCATTCGCACTGAGTGGGTTGGTGATGCTTTGTTTCTCAGGATGAGGGTATTTCACGTACCTTGAGGTGTAGAGGTTCACAGGGTAGGATTTCATCCTTGAAGCGTTCCTGCCACGCACGATCGTGTCGTTGACCGAGAAGAAGTTATATTCCTTGCCGGCCACTTCCATTTTGCCGGTGAAGGTCTTCTTGCCGCAGGAAGCGGTGTTGTCCTTGAAGATTGTGAACGCCCAGGCGTGGTTTCCGAGACTGGAGACAACGGCCGGGTTGTTCATGTAAATAAGCTCGCCCTCCTCGATGTGCGCGCCTCTGCTGATGCCATCGTTGGAGTCGAAATAGCCTGTGTTGAATCCGGCGATGACATCCTCTCCGGCAGCGGTCTTGCGGGCGCACAGCTGGGAAAGTGTCTCGCGGAGGTTGAATCCGTTGTTCTTGTTTGAGTTGGCGTTCGGATTCGGAACGATGTCATCGGCGTAGGATGTCGTGACCTCGATCGCCGGGTTTGTCAGGTCGATCTCCAGAACGTGCATCTTTCTGGTGATGTTCTTGAACTCCATACTGTAGTAGTTGCAGCCCGGGGCGAGGAGTTTCTCCTCTACGGTCTTCCAAAGCTCGTTCTCTGTCTCCACTGAGAATGTTCCGCGCAGACGGATCGTGCGCACCGCCAGATGACCGCTCTCGTCCGCCGCCATCAATGTGAACTGTCCTTTGCGAAGCGGATCAGGAACAGCGACCTTAATTTTGCCATTTGCCTCGTCAACCGAAGCCTCTACACTCTCGGATCTTGTCACTTTCAAGACAGCGCCGTCAATGGCTTTTCCTGTCAATGAATATGTGAACTCAAGCGCGGTTGTCCCGTCTTCGACTTTCAGTTCGTCCTTTACTTCCTTCCCGCCGAAGAAAACCTTCAGAGAGAAGCTTTCCGCCGTGTCAACGGTGACTTTGGAACCGTCTGCCAGCGTGAGCGTTACGGAACCGTCCTCGTTCTTCTCGGCACCGGCTATCAAAGAAGCCTTGTGACCGGAAGACTTGATCTTCTCACCTTTGCTGTCGAGAATATACGATCCGTTGACCATCCAGTATCCATCCTTGTCTGTAGTGAGGGAAGGAGTGCGTCCAGCCACCGGAATCTTGGCTCCGTCCTTGTCCGTGAGGACTGTCGTCTTTCCACCTACTGTGATGGTCCAGTAAAGGATTCCGTTCTCTTCCTTGGTTCCGATGATGTCCACACTCTTGATGTCGTCCTTGCCGGCTATGATGGCCGTGGCCTCTTTTCCGTCTCCGGTCGTGTACTTGATGGTGAATCCGCCATCGGTGTTCTCCTGAATGGAGGTGATTATACCTCCATCCTTTGCAGCCGAAAGGAGGCCTATCTGGCTCTCCAGCTCTGTCAGTGATGCCGTCAGTTCGGCAAGCTGTTTCTGAGCCTCGTCAACCTGCTTCCAGAGCGATGAGTCATCGTACTCCGAGCAGGACACCGCCAGCAGCGCGGCGGCCAAGGCCTGAAACAATATCTTATGTCTTTTCATATTTTTTGTCGCTTACTTACTGTTAATAGCCAGGGTTCTGTGTCAGGACACTCTTCCCGGTTGTCTCGTCGATCGGATAGATCTGCATCTGTTTGTTAGGGATAGGGTAGAGGTAGTCCTTCTCCTCCCACTTGTAGGTCTGGTCCTTGAACTGCACGAGGTAACCGCTGGTGCCTTCCGAAAGGGTGTTCTCCTTGCCCGGAGCCACGTTCAGGGTGTTGTCGCAGTCTGTCTGCGGAGTGCTTCCGCTGTAGATGCAAAGATCCGGTTTGCCGTCGTTGTTCATATCATATTCCCCAAGTCCAGGGAACCAGCATCCGATGAATCCAGGTCCGAGAGTGTTGGATCCGGGACAGATCTGCTGTCCTTCGTGCCAGCGGAGCATATCCCAAAGCCTGAAGCCTTCGTTTACCAGCTCGACTGTCCTTTCCCTTCTGATCTCAAGGATAAGACCCTTGTCCGCGCCTTCCAGATGCTTGTCCGTGTAGTACGAGCTCAGGAACGCGTCCGGAGCGGCGTTCGCCTTGGCTACATCCAGTCCAGGCATCCCGACTCTCGCGCGGATCACATTGATGGTCTCATCGATCACGGTTTGGTCTGCCTGACCGAGTTCGGCCTTGGCCTCGGCGTAGTTCAGAAGCACTTCACCATACCTGAATATAGCATAGTCGGTAGTCGATGTCGAGGCTCCGTCGTGGGTGTCGTCCGAGAAATATTTGATCGGACGGTAGCCGCTTCTCTCGTAGTCCTTGCAACTCGGAAAGTATTTCGTCGAAGCGTCAGCGTTGACGGCGACATAGTCCGGAGCGGCGATGGTCTGCGCCATACGTGGGTCACGGCCTGTGAACTCCTGGTTGTACTGCATTGTCTGCCATCCCTCCTGGCTCTGGAAAGGCGTTCCGTCAGCCATAAGATAATGATATGCAAGAGCCCTTGTCAATGAATATCTCTGGTTCTTGTACGTGAACTGGACTCCGTGGCGGATGTTCATCTCGGCCGTGTAGAGGAATCTTCTGGCAAGAATCGTCTCGCTGGTCTCGGCATCCTCAAGGACGAAATAGTCACGGTAAGGCTGTCCTTTGACGAGGGTCGCTCCGTTGTACATCTTGTACTTTCCACTCTCCATCACGGCTTTCGCGGCCTCGGCTGCCAAATTGAGGAAGTAAGTGGATGAAAGCGTGATGGTTGTGCCATCCTCTTTCGTGTAGGACTCGTCCGCGATGTCGTGGTACTTTCTCCAGGTTCCCTCAAAAAGGGCTATACGTGATTTAAGCGCGTAAGCCGCGTATTTGTTGATCCTGTAAACTCCTTCCGACCAGGTAACCGGCAGGCCTTCGATGGCGCGGTCAAGGTCTTCCATTATTTTCTGCATCACGAAACCTCTGCTGTCACGCGGTCTGTAAAGGGACTCTTTGTCGGAGTCTGAGATGACGTGGTCATAGAAAGGAATATCCCCGTACTTGCGTACTTTCTCGTAGTAGAAGACGGCTCTGAAGAAATAGGCTATACCGTCATATTTCTTGCGCACATCCTCGTTGGTGCACTTGACAGAATGTTCCAAGTAGTAGTTGATGGATCTGAGATCCGACCAGGTGCTTGCGCTCCAGGTCTCCGTCTCGGCTTGACGTGTGCCCCTCTGGATGGAACTCAGAGACAGATGAAACTGAAGGTCGTTGTCCTGAAGGGCCCCGTCGAATGAGTCATCCGGTTTCGGCAACATAGCGTAGAATCCGTTTGTGGCGAGAGTGAGCTCTTTCTCGTTTGTGTAGAATGTCTCCGGAGAAAGGGCTGTCTCAGGGAACTTGTCAAGGAATCCATCACAAGAGGTGAAGGCCAAGGCTGACAGCAGTCCCGCTATAAGAATATTGTATGTAGTCTTCATAATCATATTCATTTAGAATGTTATGTCAATTCCGAATGACACTGTCCTTGAGAATGGGTAGATGCAGTCGTCATCCTGATTTGAGGATGCTGTGGCCACTTCCGGATCGACATATTTGGTGTGCTTCTTCATCGGTGACCAGTACCAGAGGTTTTCACCCGTGAGGTAGAGGCGCACTTTCTCGACGGCCTTGTTCTTCTTCAGAGGAAGAGTGTAGCCGAGAGTGATGTTCTTGAGTCGGAGGTAGGCCGCGTTCTGGATGTAGCGGTCTGTGTTCACGCCGAGCGCGCAGTTCTGGTAGGTTTCGTAACCTCTTCTTCTCGGGAAGTAGGTGTTTCTGTTGTCCTCTGTCCAAGTCTTTGACTCAAAGTCGGTCGGAACAAATGATGACGCCGGGAATCCGTAAAGGCTCCAGAAGTAGGAGCAGTTCTTAGGAGGCATCCAGTCGCAGTGTCCGACTCCCTGGAAGAACACGGAGAGGTTGAAGCCGTACCAGTCCACATCACCTCTCAATGAATATGTGTACCTCGGCCTGTTGTTTCCGATGATGTAGCGGTCGCCCGGATCCTCAAGCGTGTTGGCTCCGGTGTTGATGACACCGTCCCCATTCCTGTCCACGAACTTCACGTCTCCAGCCATCAGTTTAGCCATCGATGCCACGCCGCACTCATAGACTACCTTGTTGACTGCCGTGTCGTTGATTCTTGACTGATACTCAGCGGCTTCCTCATCTGTTTTGAAAAGCCCGGCCACCTCGTAGCCCCAGATGTCTCCAAGCCTCTGGCCGACATAGTGCTGGCTGAGTGACTTGTTCGGGTTGTCGAACTTCGTGATGGTTGTCACATAGTCTCCGAGTGATCCGGAGAGAGAGTAGTAGAGTGGTTTGCCGGCCGCCGTTATCTGGTCTTTCCAGGAAAGGGTGATCTCGTAGCCTTTGGTCCTGAGGTCGGCTCCGTTGATCTTAGGCGAGCTTGTTCCGAAGACCGCCGGAAGTTCCTGTGAGGAGGTCAGCATATCCTTTGTGTCCCTGATGTAGAAGTCGGCGCTGGCGCTGAGCCTGTTGTTGAAGAATCCGAGGTCGAATCCGAGGTTGTAGGTGATGACCGTCTCCCAAGTAAGTCCTTCGGTGATGGCTCCCGGCGTGCTGACCTTACCAGCCTTGTTCGTGCTGTCGAATGTGTAGTTCATCATTGACGTGGTAAGGGTGCTGATGTAGGAATAGTTGCTTACCTGCTGGTTGCCGAGAGAACCGTAGGACACACGCACCTTGGCGAGATCCCACCAATTCTTCAGGCCTCCCCAGAAGTTCTCCTCCGAGATTCTCCAACCGGCCGAGGCTGAAGGGTAGAACGCCCAGCGGTCGCCTTTTGCGAAACGGGATGAGCCGTCCTCACGTCCGGAAACTTCGAACAGGTACTTACCGGCATAGTCGTAGTTCACACGGGCGAAGAAACCGAGTGTCCTGTAGGCGGTGTTGCTCTCGTCAGCCCTCTCGATGGTTCCCTGCGCCATATTTATGAACGCCAGTTTGTCAGAGATGGATCCTTTCTGACGGATTGTCGAGGTAGAGGATCTGTAGTCCTGGAACTGCGTACCGGCCACGGCAGTGAAGTTGTGCTTGCCCCACGACTTGTTCACGTTGAGGTAGGCGTTGGCGACGTGACCGTTGAGGTAGGCGCGGGCCTCGTGGTAGAAATCATAGACTGAACCGTTGGTCATCTCCACGATGTTCTTCATATTCTTGTCCCACGTGTTTGCCGTAGGGTAGGAGCGGTAACTGTTGAGGTTGTCACGCCTTCTGTACGTGTAGTCAGCCGTGATGTTCATCCATTTGGTGAGGTCGAACACGAGTCTGTTGGTGATTACCCAGTAGTTCACCTTTCTGGAGTTCTTGTTCCTTCCGTCCGTGAACACGCCGCCACGTCCCGATGCGATAGGGGAGTCGGCGAACTGGATGCCGTTGGTGTACATCGTGGTGGTACCGTCAGGGTTCACCGGCACGATGGTCGGGCTGATGTTCTGGGTGATGTTCCAGAGAATACCCTGATTGGTGAGATCCTCCGAACCGTCCTGCTCCCAGAAACCGCCGTAGTTGTAGGCCGAGCCCTCGTAGCTGAGGTTTCCGGTATAGCGGAGCCACGGCTTCACCTTGGCGTTCACCTTGGCGCGGAATGAATATCCGTTCATAATGTCCTCGCTGGCGTTGTTGAAGACTCCCTCACGATAGAGGTAACGTCCGCTGACATAGTAGTTTATCTTGTCGTTGCCACCGTTGATGGTCACATTATGCTCTGTCTCCGGACGGGATCTTTTGAATATGTAGCCGTACCAGTCGAAATTACCAAGGTAGCGGTACTTGCCCTTGTCGTTGGTATAGACCCAAGGCCTGTCAGGATTCTCGGTCTTGTCGTTCCTGCGGTCGTAGAGCATCTGCATCTCCTCGTCCGTGTAGTTCCAGGCGTTGTAGCCTTTGCCGGAATGAAGCGTGAACTCATTGGAGAGGTTCACATAGTCATAACCGGTGGTGATGAAGTCCGTGCGCGTGGTGTTGAATGCCACGCCTCCACGGCCGTTGTAAGTGACCTTCAGGTCTCCGGCCTTTCCGCTCTTGGTGGTGATGAGAACCACACCGGCGGAGGCTGTCGCACCGTAGATCGAGCAGGCCGACGCGTCCTTGAGCACGGAGACCGACTCGATGTCGTTAGGGTTGACCTGCGAGAGCGATGACTCGATTCCGTCCACAAGGATCAGCGGACTTCCGGAGTTCAGGGACACCTGTCCACGGATCTTCACACTGTACTCCTTTCCTTCGATGGAACCGTTGCTCATACTCATAACGAGGGACGGATCCGCTCCCTGGAGTGCCTGCGCCGTGTTGGTCACTGGCCTGTTGTTCAAGTCCTTACCGCTGATGACTCCGACCGCTCCGGTCAGGTTCACCTTCTTCTGGACTCCATAACCCACGACGACCGACTCTTCCAGAAGGTCGATGTCCTCCACGAGGGTGACCACAATTTCGGTCGTCTGGCTTCCGAATGTGGCGGTATATTCCTTGTAGCCCATCATTGACACGGTGTAGGTGCGTCCCGGAGCCGCCTTGATGGAGAAGTTGCCGTCCAGATCGGTCATCACCACGTTGTCTTTCTTCCCGTCGAGCAAAATCATCGCTCCCGGCACGGGACCTGACGCATCAACGACTGTTCCGGAATATTCAGCCGGAGCCTCCGCCTGCTGTCCGTTTTTCACCACGAGGATCATCTTCCCGTCCAGACTTGCCTGCATCCCGGTTCCGTCCAGGATGGCGGTCATCGCTTCCATCACGGTTTTTCCTGACGGAGGTGTGACCTTTCTGTTCACGTCGAGAAGACTTTCATTGTAGGCTACCGTCATCCCTAACTGATGCTCGATGGCCTCGAACGCTTGTCTGACGGTCATTGTTCCCGACCGGAAGTTCACGACCTGGTTCTGTGCGTGAAGTCCGATGGCTGGAATGATGACCAGCAGAAGCGTGATCAGATAATGTTTAATCTGCTTCATAGACTGTTTTTGTTGGTATTTGTTTTTTTTTAACGATTTATGTGATATTCATTAATATATTCATAATTGTCCTGCCTTTCTTCTGTGGGTGGCGGTTTGTGTCGGACTGGCTTTATCTTATGTAAACGCAGTTGTTCTCGATGCGGTACCTCATTCCCGGGACAAGCTTGCAGATCGCGCCGAGCATCTGGTCCAGCGTTTCCCCGTGCACGAACTTGGCGGTCAGGATCATATCATCATACTTCCCGGAGGTGATGTAGGTGTTGAGGCCGTACTTCCTTTCGATCGCCTTGACTATTCCGTGAATATTCTCGGAGCGGAAGCACATATCCCCTCGCTTCCAGGCCGTGTCCTCCGCTGCGTTCACGTGTGTGAGGGTGGCCTCCCCGGTGGCTCTGTCGTAGGAAAGCCTTTCGTCCGGAACCATCAGAAAACTTTCACCACTGTCTTTCAGTGTCGCCGAGATGCTTCCCTCGCACAAAGTGGCAGCGGTACTTCCTGATTCCGGATAGGCATTCACGTTGAAGGTGGTTCCGTGCACCTGAATCGCCAGGTCGGAAGTATTCACTGTGAAAGGAATATTTTGATTATGAGTTACTTCGAATATGGCCTCACCAGACAGAAACACAGTTCGCTCCGCGGCGGAGAATCTTTCCGGGAATATTATCACGGAGCCTGCGTTGAGCAGAACCTTTGAACTGTCCGGCAATGTTATTTCCCTTGTCTCTCCGTTGTGGGTGGAGATCTCACACAGTCTTGCCGGTTCGGCTTGAAGCACTGTTTCCTGTCCGTTCAGTCTCTCGTTGACCTTGAGGGTGGTCCAAGGCACAAAGAACAGCACGGCAGCCGCCGCGGCACAGGTTGTGGCAATCCGGAATATCCTGTGCCTTAACCCTGTGCGTATTATCTTAGTCTGAGCATTCTCAAGCCCGTCGGCTGACGCCATCACCTGAGTGAACGCCTCGTCCAGTTCTTCCTTTGGAAGTGTGTCGTCATAGTGTTTTTTCCACTCGTCACGGATGTCTTTGTCTGTCATAATTATGGGTCTCGTAATCCTATTAAAGCGCCAGTCATTCTCAATGAAAGGCCCTCTTAAGGATTGCTGGTTTATGTTTCAATATTCATTAACAGGCATAAGACAACAAAACCGCTCATTACACCCAACGGAAATCTGAATTTTTTATAACTTTGTCCCTCGGTCGGTCGCTGAGCCTGTCGAAGCGCCGCCAAAACGGCTATAAAATATAATATGTTGACAGAAAGCCAGGAAAGATTCTTGATGGAACGCACCGCTGAAGGCGACCGCAGTGCGTTCCGCCAGCTTTTTGACAACTATTACCCAGTGGTCTTCGGCTTTATGAAAAGCCTCCTCCAAGTCAAGGAGGACGCCTCCGATGTCGCCCAGGAAGTCTTCATCAAACTCTGGCTGATGCGCTCCGCCCTCCCCGACATCACATCCCTGCGCTTCTACCTGTACCGGATGAGCCTCAACCAGACCATCAACTTCATCAAGAAGAACAAGTCCAACGTCCGCTCCCTCCTGACCGACATCCCGTATGACCAGATGGTCGAGGATGTCATCGATATGAAAGACAAGGAGGCGTTCATTGCCGCCGTGGTGAGCCGTATGCCCGAACAGCGCCGCAAGATATTCATAATGAGCCGTCTTGAGCACCGCACCAACGATGAGATCGCCACCCTCCTCCACATTAAGAAGAAAACCGTCGAGAACCACCTCAACCTCGCCCTTAAGGAACTCCGCACCGCCCTCCCCGCCTCCCTGTTCCTCTTCATCACCCTTTTCCAATAATTACTCCCCTTCGTCGGCGTTGGGTGGTTTTATGAATATTTTTGTAGCAAACAGCCCAGTAATTCAGTCTTTATAGCAAACAGTTTTTTATGAACGCTGACGAACAAGAATTTAGCGGATTGGTAAAAAGGCATAAGGGGACAATCTACTCGGTCTGCCTTATGTTCTCCAAGGATCAGGACGAAGCCAACGACCTGATGCAGGAGGTGCTGGTCCGGCTCTGGAAGGGATTTGGCACTTTTCAGGGCAAGGGCGATGAGAAAGGTTGGGTGTGGAGAGTAGCTATGAACACCTGTATCACGCAAGACTCCAAGAAGAAATCCTTCACAAAGGTACCAGTGGAGGAGAATCTTCTGACCTCCGGCACTGAAGACTCCAAGCAGATGAGGATGCTCCACGACCGGATCCACCGTCTGCAACCTTTCGACCGTGCCATAGTCCTTCTCTGGCTGGAGGACCTGTCCTACGAGGAGATCGGCCAGATAGTGGGAATATCCGCCAAAAATGTCTCCGTCCGTCTCGTCCGCATAAAAGAACAGTTGAAAAAGTTTAATGAATAGGAAGCCTTGCGGTGGGATCAACCACAACGATACGGTTTCCTTGAAAAAAGATTGAATGAATATGTTGACAGATACTCAAAAAAACGAATTTGACGTGCTGAAGTCTCAGATGCAAGTGCTGAAAAACCACCTTTCAGACAGCGAGATAGTCTCCAACAAAATGCTTGACGCTGCAATAAAGACAAGTGTCAAGAATCTGATAAGCAAACGTTTATGGAATATTGTGGCGATTGTCACGGTTTTGCTTATGGCTGGTTACATAACCTATGTATGTCTGGCCTTGCATAAATGCAGTGTCATGTTTATGGCAGCCACAATTGTCTGGAGCGTTTTTCTGGCGCTTGTGAACCGACAACAGTACAAGGACAACTTCAGAGACCGTTTGCTTGACGGTTCCGTCACCGACACTGTGGGCACGCTGTCAAGATTGAAACTTCAGAACCTCCGTCAAGGAATCAGCATAGCTGTCGCCACAGTCATCTGGAGCGCTTTCTGTCTCTGTGAGATTTGGGATGACATCATCAGCGAACCTTCCCACGCCGTGTTCGTGGCCATTCTCTACATCTTTGTCCTCGGCAATGTCGGAGGTCACTACCACAGAGTCCACAAAGTCACCACCTCCCTCCTGAAGCAGATAGAAGAGTTAAGGTAATATTCCTTTAGATAGACATTGGAAGATCCGGCAGGAGAATCACTCTATACCCTGCCGGATTAACTGTCTGTCGTTGCCAGTTTTTTATGAAGATTGTATATATTTGCATATTAACTTTAAAGAGCGATAATAGGCAATGAATAATACAATTACCATTAACCATAATCTGGCAGGAATATATTTCATAAGCATTCTGCTGTCTATATTGATGCTGTCATCCTGTGCGAACAAAGAAGTAAACCGTGCACTGTCCCAAGCCGATGAACTGATGTGGACCAATCCCGACAGCGCATTGGTGGTGTTGGAGTCCGTTGACACGCTTGGCTTGAAGACAAAAGCGCAGCGTGCCAGATTCTCACTCCTATACACAATGGCATTGGACAGGAATCATATCACTATTCTGAACTTACATATAATCGAACCAGCTGTGCGATATTATGAGCGCCACGGTTCGAAAGATGCCAAGATGAAAATGTATTTTTATTTTGGGGTAGCTCAGTATGATACGGGAGACACAGAATCTGCCATCGTAAGTTATATCCGCGCTAAAGAATTTTCGTTATATTCAGATAATCTGGTGTTCAAAGGTCTTATATCCTCTGTGATTTCGGACGTATATTTTAACGCCAATAATTTCCCTGAAAGTATTTTGTATTGTAAGGAGGCTTGTGACTATTTTGCGCAGGCAAAAGACACTTTCCGGTTATGGAATACGACTGGAAATTTAGCAAGTTATTACTTGAATGTCGAGGATTGGACAAAAGCGGATAGCCTTTATTCTATTTTCTTTTCGCAGCCTGTCCGCGACACGTCTATCTATGCCAGGCAATTATTTAACTTGGCGTGGAGTAATATATTCAGGCCAGATTTCAATCCACAGGAATCCATTGATCTATTTGATAAGTCAGTTTCAAAGTATAATGGAAGACCATCTGTGAATGATTATTGTGTTTATGCCTATGCTTACGAAATTTTAGGAAATACAGACGTTGCGGATGATATATTCCGTCAATTGGAAAACGCAGGAATAGATTCAGCGAATTTGAATAGCTGGCGTTATAGGATGTTAAAACATAGAGGAGACTATAAAAATGCGTTGACTTTTCTTGAGCAAACCGTTAAGGCGCAGGATTCCGAAGTTCTGAAAACGGTTGGCCAATCAGTCGCTTTGGCTCAATCTGATTATTACGAGAACAAATCTTTGCTGTTGGATAAGGATAGAAGAATACAAAGTCTGGTCAAGTGGATCGTTCTGTTGTTATGTTTGTTGTTGGTTCTTTCTTTTGTTAGAATTCATTCAATAATGAAAAGGAAGTGGCAGTGTCAGATAGAAGAAATGTCTTCTATTAATGAGGCAGTTAGCAATCGATTGAAGGATATCATTCTGTGTAGTGAGGAACGGCAGCGATCCATAAACGTCTTAGTTTCGGAGAACAAATTGGCTAAGCGGGAAATTGAAAGCCTTTCGGATAAACTGTATATGGCTCAAAGCGGACAGATGATTGTCAACCTGCGAAATAAATATATTCAAGCCTACAAAGGACAATATCGTCAACTAAATGACTTGTGCCAACAATATTGGGAGGCATCACGATTGTCCAAAGGTGGAAAGGATAAAATCTATGCTGAGGTAAAGAAAATAGTTGCCGTTCTTGATGAGCAGAATCAAAAGCAGCTGGAGGCGATGATTGATGATAGCCTTGACGGAATGATGTCAAAGCTTCGTCTAGCGATGCCCGGAACAAACGAAAAAGATTTCCGTTTTATCGCATTGATTATTCTTGGTTTTGACACCAAGACCATCGCAAGGATAATGAACTACAATGTCGGTACAGTCTATACCAAGCGAAGCAACATTAAAGAAAAGTTGCAGAAAATAGAGTGTGAGGAAAAAGAACTTGTCTTAGCGTTAATATCATAATATTTGTAAGATATTGATAATGAGAAGTTTCTTTCGCTGTGAGATTTTTGTTGTCAATGATAATTGGTTGATATTCAGTGAAATCAATGCCCAAAATTAAGAATTGAAATC
>CAVBMN010000049.1:0-17303 GCA_963596515.1 bacterium | reverse complement strand
ACATATTCAAAACATAAGAAACAGAAAAATCGTCTTAAAAAACAGAAATATTTTTTCTTTTGACTTTCTGTTGCATCGTATTCGAAGACTCGCTTATCTGGATTCCAGCGGCCGCTTTGCCAAAGGTCAAGTTTAACAAAGATTAAGCTTATGGGTAAAAAATTATTTTCCTTCGCGCTGTTCCTTATCATCAGCATTGGTGCAGCCCTGGCCCAGACACAGAACGTCTCTGGTGTCGTAAACTCTGACGATGGACAGCCTGTAGCGGGTGCATCCATCATCGTTCCCGGGACAACCATCGGAACCTACGCGGACGCAAGCGGAAAGTTCTCGCTCACGAATGTTCCGGCAAACGCCACAGAACTTGAGATCTCATTCCTTGGAATGAGACCGCAGACTGTCAAGATCGCTCCGTACGTCTCAGTCACGCTGCTTGCGGAAGCGAATTCCATCAACGAGACCGTTGTTGTCGCCTATGGTACCCAGAAGAGGGAATCCATCACCGGATCCGTCTCACAGATCGATGAGAAGAAACTTGAGCTGCGCACCACAACATCAGCCACCGGAGCCCTTGAGGGTGCCGCCACGGGCGTACAGGTCAACAACACCTACGGAGAGCCTGGCGCAGCCCCTACGATCCGAATCCGTGGATTTGGTTCCGTTAACGGATCCAACACACCACTGTTCGTTGTTGATGGAGCTCCGTTCGAGGGCAACATCGCAGAAATCAATCCTGCCGACATCGCCAGCATCTCTGTCCTGAAGGACGCCGCGTCTTCCGCGCTTTACGGTAACCGCGCCGCCAACGGAGTCGTCCTGATCACCACCAAGAGCGGGCGCGGATCGACAGACCCGTCCATCACAGTAAAGATCAATCAGGGTGTTTACACACGCGGACTTCCTGAATATGAGACCCTCAACCCGGAGGAGTGGATGGAGACATCCTGGACAGCGATGAGGAACTATGCGATGCACAGCTCCCTTAAACTTGATGCGGCGGCGGCCGGAACTTATGCCACAGAACATCTCATTGCCGATTATGCCAAATTGAATATCTTCGATGGCGCCAACAACGCCCTTTTCGATGCTAACGGCAAATTGATTGCAAAGAGAAAGACCGTCTATGACGATCTTAACTGGTTCGATGCGGTGGAGCGCACCGGCTATCGCCAGGACTACTCGATCTCCGGAAGTGTCGCTTCCAGCAAATTCAATGTATATGCCTCCCTCGGCTACACCAACGAGCAAGGTTACATCGTAGGCAGCGACTATGAAAGAATGACCGGACGTATCAACACCTCATTCACCCCTAACAAATGGTTTAAGGCAGGCGTTAACGTAAATGCTACCGTTTCAGAACGTAACTTCAACGACAACGCTAACGGAAGCTACTATGCCAATCCGTTCTACATCGCAAGATACACGGCTCCTATCTACCCTTACTATCTCCACAATGCTGACGGCACATTCGCGCTTGATGCCAACGGAGAGAAGCAGTATGACACTCAGGCGGATTATCTGGACAACAGAAACATCGCCTACGAGCTCAGGACAGACAAGCAGAATTCCCATCGTAATGTTATCGGTGGTCAGGCATACGCCACAATAACCCTTCCTTATGGATTCTCAGCCACTGTAAAGGGCATCGTGAACCACTCGACGACATCAACAGAGAAGTACAACAACCCTGAGATCGGTGATGGTGCCACAAACAACGGACGTTTCACCGACACTCACTACCGCTATCACGACTACACTCTTTCACAGATGCTGAATTGGGAGCGCAACTTCGGTGAGCACCACGTTGATGTCCTCGCTGGTCACGAGAACTATTCATATCTCAGAAAGTACCAGTCATCGATGAACACCAATATGGCTGTGCCTGGGAATATCGTACTTGGCAACTTCCTGACCGATTCATACACGAGAGGTTCCAATGATACTTACAGGGTTGAGTCCTATCTTGCACGCGCACGCTATAACTATGCGGAGAAATATTTCTTCGATGCCTCGTTCCGTCGTGACGGTTCATCAAGATTCCACCCGGATCATCGCTGGGGTAACTTCTTCTCTGTCGGAGCCAACTGGAATATCAAGAAAGAGAACTTTATGGCAGATGTCGACAAGATTGACGCCCTCAAACTCCGCGCCGCGTTCGGCGAGGTTGGTAATGACGCCGGTGTAGGTTACTACGGATATCAGGCTCTCTATGAGATTGACAAGAATGGTAGAAAGACCTCATTGATCAAGCAGAGTCTTGCAGCTAATGACATCAGCTGGGAAACGACACAGACACTCGACGTTGCCGTTGAAGGTCGTGCTTTCGACAGGTTGAACTTCAGCGTCGGATACTTTGACAAGAGATCAAAGGACCTTCTTTTTGACGTGCCGCTTCCGCTGTCCGCAGGCTCTTGGTCACACCAAGACGAAAGCTGGAATATGTCAGTCAGCAAGAACATCGGCTCGGTTTCCAACCGAGGCATAGAGCTCTCCGCCGACTATGATGTCATCAGAAACGGCCACTGGCTTTGGAATGTAGGTCTTGACGTGACATTCCTTAAAAATAAGATCATCACCCTTCCTGATCATAAGCCAATCACCGTCAGCTCTATCCGCAGATATGAGGAAGGACATTCAATCTATGAGTTCTACGCCTACCAGTTCGTGGGAGTTGACCAGACAAATGGATATTCTGTCTATGAGCTTGACAATGAACTTGATAACGAAACGCTTGAGGCGGGCCGGAAGGCAGGTGAGATTGTCAGCATCAACGGAAAGGACTACACCTACGACTACAACTATGCCAGACGTGATTGGTGTGGATCCGCTATTCCTTGGGCCTACGGTTCGTTCACGACCGCACTCACGTGGAAGAATTTCACCCTCAGCGCTCTCTTCACCTACAGCCTCGGTGGTAAGGTTTATGACGGTTCTTACGCAAGCCTGATGGCGACAAGCAGCGCGTCCAGCGCAAGCCAGAACCACAAGGATATCCTCAAGTCCTGGACGGCACAGCCTTCGGGAATGACCGAGTCCAACAGAATCGATCCGAACGGAATTCCTATCGTTGATTTCCAAAGAAGCCAGTACAACAATGCGGCAGGAAGCCGTTGGCTTCAGGATGCGTCCTATTTCGTAGTGAAGAACATCAATCTCGGTTATCGCATCCCTAAGAGGTTGACTGACAAGATCAATGTCAAAGGCATCCTCCTCAACGCAAGTGTGGAGAACCTTGTGACCATCACATCGCTCAAGGGTATGAACCCTCAGTACTCCTTCAACGGAGCGTCTGACAACACTTACGGAACCGCCCGCGTGTTCAACCTTGGCGTGACCCTCGATCTTTAATCCAAACTTTAAATGAAAGAATTGAATATGAAATCCTTTGTTAAAATATTAGGGGTTTTCGCAGTAGGGACATTTATCGTGTCTTCCTGTGGAAAAGACTACCTCAACACCACTCCGACTGATTCCGTGAGCGCTGATTTGGCTATCTCTAACTTTGACAACGCCTATGCGGCATTGAACGGAATCGCCGAGACTATGACAACGCAGCAGTATATGGGAAGACAGGGAGATTGTGGAGAAAACGCAGTGATCCGTCTTTTCGAGAACTACCCAAGCCAAGATTATACATACAATGCATATGCGTCTGGCTGGGCGGATGTTCACAACTTGAAATTATGCGGAGACAAAACCTCCAAGTATAACTTCTACGCTTGGTACTATTACTACAATCTTATCGGTCAGGCAAATACTATCCTGGCAAAAATAGACGGGAGCTCCGCATCGGATGAGGAAAAGGATTTTATCAAGGGTGCCGCCCTCACTTTCAGGGCATACTGCTATCAGAAGCTTCTTCAGTACTATGCAAAACGTTGGGCTGAATCAAACAACGGGTCATCTGATGGCGTGCCGCTCAGACTTGACGAATCTGTCGGAGACCTCGCAATGTCATCTCAGGCTGAGGTTTACGCTCAAATTTACGCAGACTGCGAAGAGGCGATCGCCTGCTTCGGAAAGACAAGTGTGACTCGTATGGAAGGGGATGTCTGGATACCTAACGAAAACGTGGCACACGCTGTTTATGCCAGAGCCGCCCTTACCAGACAGGATTTCACAAAGGCAATCTCCGAGGCAAAACTTGCGGAGGATGGTTATCCTCTTGTCAAAGGCGAGTCCTACAATGATGGTTTTTGCAGACCGAACAGCGAATGGATCTTCGGTAGTTTCGGTGACGAGACGGAGAACAATTGGTACTGGGCTTACGGTGTGATGTATGCCTGCAATGGTTATTATGCATCGGCTTCAGCCAATGGCGCCGGCGGAATCAACATAGACCTGACAGACCAGATCACCGACAACAATGACGTACGTAAGGCACTGTTCCTGACTCTTGACAAATTCCCGTCATATAAGGAAGGCGATGTGGACAAGGGTATGGGTTATCTAGGATTCACAGTAGAAAACAATAAGAAGGTATTAAAGAACAAAGATCTATTCCTTGAGGTTCAAGCATACGTCAAGAGTAAGGCGGTAAGTGGTTTTGACACGCCTTATGCTCCGGCTTATTACCGTCTTGGCGACCATCTGAAATTCTATGTTTTCGGACTTCCGGGTGTCGGTTACCTTCCATTCATCAGATCTTCAGAGATGGTTCTCATCGAGGCTGAGGCAAACTACTACCTTGGCAATGAGAGCGCGGCTCAGGCCGCCCTCAACAAACTGAATGTTGAGACCGGCAGAACCACCTACACCTGCACAACCACAGGTGATGTCCTGATCAAGGACATCAGGAACTATCGTGAGCTTGAGCTTTGGGGTGAGGGATTCGGATTCAGCGACTACAAGCGTTGGAAACTCCCTATCGACAGAAGATCTCTTGAGAACGGAGGAAGTGTTCATCCATCCATCGCCGTCAAGGTCGAAGTGGATGCGCAGAACGGTTGGACCTACGTGGTCCCAGAGCGTGAGACTCTCTACAATGGTGCCATCGGCGGCACTGGCGAAAAACCGGAATAGCTTGATTATCAATATTGAAAAAGAGTGGAGCGACCTTAGCCGCCCCACTCTTTTTTGTCATCTGATTATCTTGTGACCATTGACGCGTTGTCGGAAAAAGTTTTTATCTTTGCAAGGAATGAACTAAAAGGACTGGCGTATGCTTTACCCGATTGGAATACAAAGTTTTGAGAGCATCCGCAGGGGTGGGTATGTCTATATTGACAAGACAGATCTCATCTACAAGTTGGCCGCTACGGGGTCACGAAGATCGGGAAGATGAGCGTGTTCAGCGACCTGAACAACCTTAAGGACGTATCGATGGACGCACGCTACACGGACATCTGCGGAGTGTCAGAGACTGACCTCAAGGATTGTTTTGCGGAAAGCATCAAGGAACTCGCCGAGGCCAATGGACTTTCTGAGGGGGAATGCCGTCAGAAGCTTGCCTTGATGTACGACGGCTATCATTTCTGCGAGGATTCAGCAGGGATCTATAACCCATTCAGCCTCCTGAACACATTTGACAGTCTGAAGTTCAAGGAGTACTGGTTCGAGACCGACAGCCTTCCTTCCTTGTCAAGGTGATGAGGAAGACCTCCTATGACGTGACGCGCCTGTCAAGCGACCTCGTGGGCTCCTCGCTGCTGACCGATGTGAACACGGCATTCCTCAATCCCGTCCCGCTTCTTTACCAGAGTGGCTATCTCACGATAAAGGGCTTTGACCCGCGTTTCAACCTCTACACGCTCGGCTTCCCGAATATGGAAGTGAAGGACGGCTTCCTCAACTTCCTTCTGGGCTACTACGCCCCTGTCCAGAGCGACTCCACCAACACCCTGATCTCCCTTATGTCGATGGATGTCGAGGCCGGCAACTCTCTACGGCAAATCGCCACATTGACGGCTGGAAGGTCGTCTGAACAACCCGCCTATACCCATAGTGCCATATTTACCTAAGGCTTGCTTTTGTTAAACGTGGGGTTTAACAAAAGTTTTAAGCTTATGGGTAAAAAATTATTTACTATCGCGCTGTGCCTGTTCATCAGCATAGGTGCAACGTGGGCTCAGACACAAAAGGTGTCAGGTACCGTTACGGAGGCCGCGACCGGGGAGCCAGTCCCTGGGGTCACCGTTATGATTGAAGGTACTCTTACCGGAACAAACACGGATCTGAATGGTAACTACACCATTTCTGTTCCGGGCAATGGAGTCCTCGTCTTCACATCCGTCGGATTCGCTTCACAGAAGGTCTCCGTCAACGGACAGAAAGTCATCAATGTTGTAATGTCTCCGGACGCTGAATTCCTTGACGAGACCATCGTGGTCGCTTACGGAGTCCAGAAGAAATCATCTTTCGTCGGTTCAGCCACACAGTTGAGTGGTGAGAAACTTAAGAAGATGCAGGCCACCAATATCTCCAAATCCCTCGAAGGTGCTGTCGCAGGTCTTCAGACCGCAAGCTCATCCGGAACGCCTGGCTCAGGCGCAAGCATTCATATTCGTGGATTTGGTTCAATCAACGCCTCGCAGACACCTCTTATCATCGTTGACGGAACTCCGTACGAAGGGAATATCAACTCGATCGCCGCACAGGACATCGAGTCCATCACCGTCCTTAAGGATGCCGCCGCCAACTCTATGTACGGTGCGCGTGGATCCAACGGTGTGATTATGATCACCACCAAGAGAGGAACAGCCGGCAAGATCACCATCAACTTCGACGCGAAAGTAGGTGTGAACTCAAGAGGTGTACCGGCGTATGATGTGATCACAGACCCAGGTGAATACTATGAGATGACTTGGGAGGCTATCAGAAACTCTGTTTACTACACCGGTTCCAAGGATCTTGCGCAGGCCGGAATCTATGCCTCGGCCGCGATGCTTCCGGAATATCTCGGAAATGACTACAACCTCTACAAGGGTATAGCCAACAATGAGATCGTGGATCCGGGCACTGGCAGACTCAATGCCAAAGCCATCAATCGCAAATGGAGCGATGACTGGAACAAGGACGTGTTCCGCAGCGGAATCCGTCAGGAGTACAATGTATCAGCCGCAGGTGGATCAGATGTTACACAGGGTTATATGTCATTGTCTTACCTGAATGACCAAGGCTACGTTCCTAACTCAGGATTCAAGCGTATCTCAATGCGTGCCAAAGTTGATCACACCATCAACAGGTTCATCAAGGCTGGAATCAATATCGCATACTCCAACACAGACCAGTCTCAGTACAATGACTCTGAAGGCAGCAACTACTCAAACCTGTTCTTCTTCTCACAGTCAATCGCGCCGATCTATCCGATCTACCTTTACGACGCGAACGGCAACCGCCAGTACAACGAAAGAGGCGAGACTCTTTACGACTGGGGTGAGACAGGTCGTGGGTACGCTCCTACCAGCAACCCTTACGGCCAGTTGAAGTCTTCTGTAATGAGCACGATCAGAGACAACATCTCTTCAAGAGGCTACATCAATGTGAACATCCTCAAGGATCTTGTCTTCTCTGTCAACGCCGCCTATGATGTGTTCAACACAAAGGGTGACTATTATATGACCCCTAACGGAGGTGATGCCAAGAACGTCAACGGACGTGGATCTCAGGAGACACAAAGGTACACCGCATTGAATGCCAACCAGCTCCTTACCTGGTCTCCTTCCTTCGGCGAGCACAACCTCAATGTACTGCTTGGTCACGAGACAAAGTCAGACAAGTCTTACTATCTTGGCGGTGAGATGACAAACTTCGTGAACTCAAAAGTCACCGATTTTGCCAACGCTACTGTTTACCAGAATCTTACATCATACACTCAGAGCTACTTCCTTGAAGGTTTCTTCAGCCGTGCCGAGTACAACTTCGCCAACAAGTACTTCCTCTCGGCTTCATACCGTGTGGACGGATCATCTCGTTTCGCCAAAGACAAGCGTTGGGGTGACTTCTGGTCTGTCGGTGCTTCCTGGAACGCGAAGTCAGAGAAATTCCTCCAGAATGCAGATTGGCTTGAGTTCCTCAAAATCAAGGCCAGCTACGGTACCCAGGGTAACGACAACATCGGTGTAAACCGTGTCTATGAGAACCTTTACCGTATTGACCGTGTTGACGGCCAGGCATCCCTTACACAGACATTCCGCGCCGCTCCGGACGTGACCTGGGAGAAGTCCAACAACTTCAACACCGGTTTCGAGACAAGACTCTTCAACAGGCTTTCCCTCAACTTTGAATACTTCGTCAAGGAGACCAAGGATATGATCTACTATCGTCCTTTGGCTCTTTCACAGGGTTCTCCTTCAACCCAGCTCGTCAACGATATGGATATGATGAACAGCGGAATCGAGTTCGAGGTCAACACAGACATATTCAAGACAAAGGATTTCCAGTGGAGTGTCTCCCTCAACGGAACCCACTACAAGAACAAGATCACCAAGCTTCCTTCTGACTATCCAGAGGAAGGCAAGCAGGTCGGCAGTTTCTGGCGTGAGAAAGGCAAGCCTCTCTACAACTACTATCTCTTTGAGTGGGCAGGAGTTGACTCCAAGACAGGTCGTCCTCAGTACTACAAATACGATGACAATGGCGAGCGCACCATCGTCAACACTACCTCAGAGGCATCCTACCGCAAGACAGGCAAGACTCCTATTCCTGACCTCTACGGCGGTTTCGGAACTACTCTCGCCTACAAGGGATTCGACTTCAGCGCAAGCTTCGCCTATCAGATCGGTGGCTACACCCTCGACTCTGTTTACCAAGGTTTGATGACAGCCGGAGACGCCGGCGCCAACTGGCACAAGGACATATTCAAAAGATGGACTCCACAGAACACCGACACCGATGTTCCACGCGTCCAGATGAACTACCAGGAGGCCAACGCTTCTTCCACAAGATGGCTTACCAAGTCTTCATACCTCAGCCTGAGGAATGTCACCCTTGGCTACACTCTTCCTAAGAGCGTCGTCAGCAAACTTACTTTGAGCAACCTCAGGGTTTATGTCACAGCGGACAACGTCTTCTACACCTCCGCAAGAAAGGGAATGGATGTACGTAAATCATTCACAGGAGCCAACGGATTCACTTATTCGGCCCTTCGTACCGTATCAGGTGGTGTAACTCTTACATTCTAATAATAAGGAGATATGATTATGAAAAAATATTTAGCAATACTGGCGACCGCCGCCATTGTCCTTACCTCCTGCGACAAAGAATTTGACGTTCAGGATTCCACCCGCCTTTCCGGCTCGGAAGCGGCGGACCTGGTTGAGCAGGATCCTGAGTTCCTCGCGTCATACGTGAACGGATTCTACGCCTGGATGGTCCAGTACAACACTATGGGCAGAACAAGCGGAGGACACGATGACTTCGGTTTCCTCGGCATCGTTTACAACACGGATATGATGGGACTTGACATCGCCATCAACGGATCGTGGAACTGGGGAAGCTACGACATCAATCACGACTTTGGTGAATATGACTACCGCCGTCCTTTCCAGTTTTGGAACTTCTTCTATTCCTTTATAAAAAAGGCCAACGAAGTCATCGACTTCTTTGGAAGCGAGGATCCTACCAACGCCACGTTGAGAGGTTATCTCGGACAGGCCTACGCTCTGCGAGCCTTCTCCTACACCTACCTCATCCAGCTCTTCCAGGACCCGGTGGAAGGAACAACACCTACGGCGACATTCAGGGATGACGCTCCGGCAGTGCCTATCATCTATGCCACCCGTGACGGCTTCTCTACCGATGAGGCAAACGCCGTTGCCGGAAGAAACAAGCTTTCCGACCTCAAGGCTGAGATCGAGCGAAACATCGCTCTCGCCCTTCCTCTTCTCGAAGGCTATCAGAGAGCCTCAAAGAATGAGGTCAACTATCAGGTCGCCCAGGGTATCGCCGCTCGTTACTACCTCCTTACCCAACAGTGGGACAAGGCTATCACCGCCGCACAGGAGGCTCAGAAAGGCTTTGACATTATGGACGAGACCCGCCTCGCCTCAGGTTTCGACGAGATCGAGGACAATGAGGTTCTTTGGGGATTCAACCACAACACTGAGACCCAGACTGCCTATGCGTCATTCTTCTCTCACATGAGCAATGACAGCCCTGGTTACGGTGGAGTCGGCCAGTCAGTGCACTGCATCGATCGCAGTCTCTACGACCAGATCCCTAACACAGACTACCGAAAGGCTCTCTTCAACGGACCTGACGGTGATCCTACAGCCGCGCTTACCGGCGCACAGCTTCCTTACGCCGCACGCAAATTCGGTTACGTGGATTCCTGGCTCCAGGACTACATCTTTATGCGCAACGCCGAGATGATCCTCATCGAGGCCGAAGCCCACGCGCGTCTCTCTGACGGACAAGCTTCTTCCGTACTTGCAAAACTTGTGACCAAGCGTGATCCAAGCTGGACTAACAACAATGTGACTGTTGACGATGTTCTCCTTCAGAGAAGAATCGAACTCTGGGGAGAAGGATTCGAGTACTTCGACCTTCGTCGTAACGGACTTTCCGTTGACAGGAAATATGACGGAACGAACCACAGCGCCGGTGCCCAATTCGTGTTCCCTGCTCATTCAATAAGCTGGAACTTCCAGATTCCTCTGCAGGAAATGCAGAATAACGTCAACATCACAGAGGAAGAGCAGAACGAGTGGAAATCAGGTGCCGAGTCATAGCAAGTTGATCAATTAAATCAGCAATAGAAA
Organism: bacterium; assembly: GCA_963596515.1. Lineage (GTDB taxonomy): Bacteria > Bacteroidota > Bacteroidia > Bacteroidales > UBA932 > Cryptobacteroides. Next base: position 6,603 of record CAVBMN010000049.1, on the reverse strand, counting down.
TGAAGAATATATTCAAATATCTGCCGCTTATCGCGGTCATCGCCTTGGCTTCCTGCGCAAAGGAGGCTCCAAGCAAGAGTTCCGTCGAATCCGGTTTCGACAACTTCACAGGCACCCTTCCTACGGTAGCCATTTCGGCCGACGCGGAATGCGACGCCATCGCAGGTTACGCTACTGTCGTGGTGACATATTCAGGAATCAGCGCAAGCCTTGACTCACTTTCCGTGGGAGTGCTTTCCGATTCAGACCCTACTTTCAAGAACGCATATTTCACTAAGTTGGAAACCCCGGCTGACGGCACTGTGAGCCTGAAAGCCAAGGTTACCCCTAACAAGACCTTCTACATCAGAGGTGTCGTGGCGTGCACAGGCGGGACAAGTTATTCCGATGTGATTGAAGTGAACGTCCCGGACGTTCCGTTCTACGCCAAGGTAGCCGGAGCTTATGCGGGCAGCATCCAGTCCGCTGCGGACGGAACCAAATACAACAACACGATAACGATAGTCGTTGATCAAGAGGATCCGGAGCACCTCTGCTATATTTACGGAATCGAGCCATATTATGTGGCGCAGTACGGTTATGGCACTGATGTGACCAAAGCACTGAATGTCTGCGTCGCTACAATAGACAATGACGCGAATACCCTCACGATTGAGAACGGAGCAAGCCTCCACCTCAGCAGTTCTACGGCCAGACGCTATCTTTACGGCTTCAGCGGGCCTGATCCGACAAGCGCCGAGTATGGCCATAATGTTGTATTCCATTTGGGCAAGGATGGTTCATCATTAGTTTTGCCCAATGCCATCGGTACCGTGAATTACAACACAGAGAGCGGCGAGTCTTCTTTCGAGGACTACTACTACGGTGGTGTCACATATGCAAAGAAATAAACAGGCTGTTTGACCTTTTGATGGTGGCCCCCGAAGTCATATCGACTTTTGAGGCCACCATTTAAAATAATTTGTAACTTTGATTTTCATACATTCTGCGCTATAATCCTTTGCGCTTTGCAGGATGATAATTAAAGAAGATATTTGAGAATATGAGAAAGTTGTATTTGCCCTTGCTTGCGCTCGCCATCTTAGCATCGTGCTCAAAGGAAGAAAGCATTGACACCAACAAAGAAGATACAGCCACAACAGAGGAAGTTGATCACTCCATTGTCCAAGGCGAGGCCATAGTGAAGTTCAGCGACGAGATGATCTCCTTGATTGAGAGCGACTTGAACGAGGGGAAAATTGTCACCAGATCGATGGGGCTGAACCAGACTCTTGATGAGATCGGAATATCCTCTATCAAAAGACTATTTCCGGATGCTGGGGAATATGAGCCACGTACCAGACGGGAAGGGCTTCACAAATGGTACATAGTAAGCTACAAGACCGATGTGCCACAGACAAGGGCTTCCGCGGAACTCGAAGCGATTCCAGGTGTCGAATACGTTGAAAGTCATCGCATTGTGACGACAGATGAATTCAACGACCCTGAATATTCAAAGCAATGGGGATATGTCAACACCGCAAGCGAAGGCTACGACATCAATGTGCTTCCGGTTTGGGACAGCTACACCACCGGAAATCCTAAAGTTATCGTGGCAGTGGTGGACCAAGGTGTGGATCTTTCCCACGAGGATCTGGCGGCTAATTGCTCAGCGCTGAACTACAATGCCATCAACTACAACAACACAGTGGTGGCCGGTACGCACGGGACACACGTGGCCGGCACCATAGCGGCCGTGAACAACAATGGCGTGGGTGTCAGCGGAGTCGCGGGCGGCAATGCGGCCAGAGGCGAAAAAGGCGTCACCATTATGTCCTGCGAGATTCTGCGGGAAGTGATCAGAAATGGCAAGACACAGACATTGGGCGGGAACAGCGCGGCAGCCATAAAATGGGCGGCGGACCACGGTGCGGTGATCTGTCAGAACAGCTGGGCATACAGTTATGACAGGGATGGAGACGGACAATTGAACGCATCGGAACTGGCTAACGCTCTGGCCGGAAAAATCAGTGCCTCTGACAAATCCGCCATTGACTATTTCATCAAATATGCAGGATGTGACAATAACGGGAACCAGCTGGCGGACTCCCCTATGAAAGGAGGCCTTGTAGTCTTCGCCGCTGGCAACGAAAACATCCAGAACGGTGTTCCCGCGAACTATGAACCAGTCATCGCGGTAGCGGCCATCGACCAGAACGGGAAAAAGGCCAGCTACTCCAACTACGGTGACTTTGTTGACATCGCGGCTCCCGGTTCCTCTGTTTACAGCACACTGCCTAACGGAAAATACGGTTATCTGTCCGGAACCTCAATGGCTTGCCCGCACGTCTCCGGTGTCGCCGCCCTTCTGGTCTCATACCTTGGCGGACCGGGATTCACTTGCGATGAGCTTAAGGAAAGAATCCTCTCCACAAAAAGGACGGACATCGTTCCAAACAATATCGGAGGACTGATCGACGCGATGGGAGCATTGACATACGGAGGAGATTACATTCCGGAGAAGGCTCAAAACCTCAGCGCTGCAATCGCTTCCAACGAGTTGAAATTATCCTGGACCGTTTCCGGTGACGCTGATGGACATCCTGCATACGGATATTCAGTTTTCATCGGGAAAGACAAAGCGGCTGTCGAGGCCGCCAACACAAGCGGCACCACTTCTGGAGTGACAAGAACAGATGTCAAGACAACAGCAAGGCTCGGTGAGACAACTTCGGTGGTGATCAACGATCTTGATTTCAGCACCACCTACTATGCGAAAGTCATAGGTTACTCATACGCAAGGTCATACGGCGAGGCCAGCGACATAATAAGCTTCATAACGGAAAAGAACAACCCGCCGGTCATCGAACTGGATGTGAATGAGGATATTACTCTCAAGTCACACGAAAGCGCAAGAATAAATGTGACGATACACGACCCGGACGGCCACGATTTCACCTATTCCTATAAGGCCGGCTCAACTGCCGACTCTTTTGCGAAGACACTTGACGGCAAACTACAAGTGACAATAAACGCTCCGGAAGCAGACGCTGGAACTTACACAGCCGAATTGACCGCTACCGACAAGTACGGAGAAGCATCCACCAAACCGATCAAGTACACGATTCTTGAGAACACGCCTCCACAGAAACTAAAGGACGTGGAAGATATGTTCATCACCACAGTCGGAACTGAATTCTCTTTGAATATGCCAGACTACTTCACCGACCCGGACGGTGAGAAATTGAGGTACAGTTTCTTACTCAGCGACCCTTCAGTGACACGATTGATCCAAAATGAGGACAAGATTACCGGGACTATCCTCAAGTACGGGGCAACAACTGTAACCATTTCCGCCATTGACGCAAAGATGGCCACAGCAAAAATCGAGTTCAAGATTCTGGCCAGAGACGCTGCCGTTGAGTATGCCGCCTATCCGAACCCGGTAGTGGATGTACTGAAAGTCGCGACGGGCAAGGACTTGGTTGACGTGAATGTCAAAATTGTCTCCCAGACAGGAAGTGTTCTGTTTGACGGCGACCTTAAGTCCAGTGCCTTTGAACCGGCGGAGATAGATATGTCGGGGTGCGCTCCGGGGAAATATTCAGCGACAATCAAGTTTGATTCCAAAGAGTTTAAGCAAACAATAGTCAAAAAGTAATGAGAAACAGAATTATACTTGCTATGGCATTCGGATGCCTCCTGTCAGCCGGGTCCGCATTCGCCCAAAGTGAAGAGGCACTGCCTTTCGTAAGGATTGACAGAGCCCCAACTTCAGCAGGAATGGGGTTCGCCGGAGTGGCGACATCCGGCGAGACGGCATATTCATCATTCAGGAACTCCTCCGCCATTCCGTTCTCGGCGGAAAAGGTGTCATTCGGGTTGTCAGGCCAAATCTGGGCTCCAGAAGGGGTTAAGACCACAAACATCAATTTCGGAGCCGCCGTCAAAGCCGGAAAAAGGTTCGGATTCTCCGTCGGGGCGGCATATCAGACTGGAGAGGAATACTCCTTATACGATGATTACGGAGTGGCGCAAATGGCTTTCAAGCCGAATGAGATGATAGTCAACGGAGGTGTCGGATTCAGGATACTGGACAACCTGTCAGCCGGCGCGAACATTCGTTACGCCTCACAAAAGCTTTCTTCTGAAAATTCCTACTCCGCCATCTCAACTGATGTCTTCCTGACCTACCGGCTTTCTGGTCTGAATATAACCGCCGGAGTCTCATCCTTGGGCTCTACAGTGAAGTCAGCGGCCGGCGATTCGTTCAGCCTTCCGGCCTCGGCCACCGTCGGAGCCGAGTGGTCAAAGGCGTTCTCGGATGCCCACGGGCTCAGACTGGCCGCGGATGCTGACTACTTCTTCAGCGGGAATATAACGGCCGCGGCCGGTGCGGAATATTCATTCAAGAATATGCTGTTCGCGAGGGCCGGCTACCATTTCGGCAGCAAGGACGCCGTGCTTCCATCGTTCGCGACGGTCGGCCTCGGGGTCCGTTTCTTCGGAATCAGCCTTGATGTCGCCTACCTGACTGCCAATGATGTCTTAGGCAACACACTGACATTCGGACTCGGGTATCGCTTTTAGGCTTAGATATCGCTTCGATGCTTCGACAAGCCCAGCGACCACCGGCTCAGTGCCAGGAAACAAGAAAGAGAAACCCCTATGGCAAATTTTGGTAACGTGCAAAATTTGCCATAGGGGTTTCTCTTTCGTCAACGTGACAGCGATATCTACCGTTCCAGAATCTTGTTCTGCTCGGCCACGGAAGCTTCGTGGATAGCAGTGAAGAAAGCGGTTATGAACTCCTCAGGGAGGCCATAATCCTTCCCTTTCTCGATCATCGACGAGAGGATGCTGTCCCACCGCACGGCTTGGACGATGGCAATGTTGTGGGTCTTCTTGAACTCGCCGATCTTGCGGGAAATCTCCATTCTGGAGCCGAGAGCCATCAGCAGGTTCTCGTCAATGACATCTATCTGGGAGCGGAGTTGCTCTATGCCTTCGTTATATTCCTTGTCATTGGTGACCTTCTGGCGGACAGTCAAACTCTCAAGCAAAGTTTTCAAGTCAGACGGAACCAACTGCTGCTTGGCGTCACTCAAAGCACAGGACGGGTCGCAGTGGGATTCGATCATCAGTCCGTCCAGCCCAAGATCCATTGCTCTCTGGGACAACTCCTTAAGATACTGCCTTGAGCCGCCCATATGGCTCGGATCCGCAAAGAAAGGCAGTTTCGGATACCGGGTACGAAGTTCCACCGCTAACTGCCAACCTGGAAGGTTACGATACGGAATCTTCTGCGAGGTTGAGAAGCCACGATGAATTACGCCCAACTTCTTGATTCCAGCCTGATTAAGTCTCTCAAGAGCACCGACCCAAAGGTCCAGATCCGGGTTGACCGGATTCTTGACCAGAACTGGGATGTCCGTGTCCCTCAACGCCTCAGCTATCTCCTGCACGAGAAAAGGATTGGCCGTCGTGCGGGCCCCGATCCAGACCATATCGATGCCATATTTCAGACACTCATAGACGTGTTTCTCGTTGGCCACCTCCGTGCAGACCTTCATTCCATATTCATTCTTCACCTTCTGGAGCCATTTCAGGCCGGGAGCGCCGACTCCCTCGAAGGATCCGGGATGGGTGCGGGGTTTCCATATTCCCGCGCGGAAAACGTGGATGCCGAATTCGTGCAGGCCTTTTGCGGTCATCATCACCTGCAGCTCGGACTCCGCGCTGCAAGGACCGGCGATGACAAGAGGTGGGATACTCTCATCGAAGAATCCCCACTCAGAGACGGGGATGATGTCAAGTGTACGTTCCATAACTATCTCAAAATCTTTTTAATCCTGTTAGCTTCGTGGATGAGTTCGGTGATGCGCTCGCCGTCATATTCAGCGATAGCGTCACGGAAGAGCCTCATTTTTCCCAAATATGTGTCAATGACGTGAAGCACATTGTCCCTGTTCTGGTTCAGAATCGGAGTCCACATCTCGGCTGAGCTCTTCGCCAACCGGACGGTCGAGGAGAATCCACCTGACGCAAGGTCAAAGATGTGCTTCTCGTCCTTTTCCTTCTCAAGGACCGTCAGAGCCAGCGCGAAGGAGGTGACGTGCGAGATATGCGACACGTAGGCGGTGTGCACATCGTGGCTGTCAGCGTTCATAAAAAGCGGGCGCATATTCAATGCATCGTACAATCCTTCAATGACTTTCACCGCTTGCGGATCAGAATCCTCAGTGTTAGCGAATATGCACGCGCGGCCATCAAAGAGGTTCGGCATAGCGGCCCAAGGTCCTGAATATTCAGTGCCGGCCATCGGGTGTGTCGCCACGAAACGGCCACGAAGCGGATGATAGTGCACAGCACGGACAATATTGCTCTTGGTGGAGCAGGTGTCGATCACGATCTTCTTCCCGTTTCCTTCCTCTTTGAATATGTCAAGTACCTTCGGCAGCATCTTAACCGCCGCTCCGACCGGGATCGCGATCACCGTGATGTCGCTCCTGCGGACACACTCCTCGAACGGAACGATCTCGTCCACGAGTTCCATCTTTCCGGCAGCCGCGGCGTTCACCGGATCGGCCTCGACTCCGAGAACCGTCTTGGCAAAGCCTCTGC
>CAVBMN010000048.1:0-17769 GCA_963596515.1 bacterium | reverse complement strand
GAAGAATATTCATCAATAATACTGCGTAACTTTGAATCGTTAGTCAGTAGTTGTTGTGACAAAATGAAAGTACGTAGTGGAAAGGTGTCTGAAATGACTGTGATGTCTTCTGTGGCTCTGCTTACGCTTCTACCAGCGGGACAAAAGGATAAGTGGAATGGCTAAGTGTCCATCCACGCTTGCATTAGCGCCGTCAAAATCACAAACGGACCGCAAGTCCTGATGGTACTAAAAGCGTTCCTGTAAGCGGAAAAACAACTCACCGCTTACTGAATACCAAACAGAAAAAAGTAATTACTAAACTGTATGATTGACAAAAATCACTATCTAAATAATTTCACAATGAGAAGATTGCTTGTAATGTTCGCGATCCCGCTGCTTGTCCTTTCGGCATGCGGCGAGACAACGAAGGAGGAGATCGCCGATGTCCTCCTCATCTCTCAGGACAACGTGGCCTTCCCGAAGGAGGGAGGCTCGGCCACGATTTCAGTGGCATGTCCGTCACAGTGGCACTCCACCGTGTCTGACCAGTCCTGGATCAAAACCACAGACGGCGACGGCAAAGTGACGATCACTGTCACCGCCAACGAGACCGGTGACTCAAGAAAAGCTTCGGTGACGCTGGAATCGGCCACCGACAGAAAGGAAATCAACGTCTCCCAGTCATGGTCAGGAGCGGTGCTGTCACTGAAGGTCAACTGCCCGGAGAGCATGGAACTTGACTCTGAGGGAGACGATTTCATGTTCTCGGTTGAGACCAACGATGAATGGAATGTCAAGTCCGACGCATCCTGGCTGACAATAAACACTGATGGGAAACTCGTCAAAGTGAGCGCGGCCAACAATGAAGGCGCTCACCGTGAGGCGACCATCACCGTCACGGCTTCAGCTGCCGGCGACACTCAGAGCAAGGAAATCAAGATCTCGCAGATATCCCGCGATGAAAACCCATACCTCCAGATGCTGGGCAGCTTCGGCCTTTACGCCGAGCGCTGGTACTACGGCGGCAACGCAATCAACGCTCCAGGCATAGGCACTTACTGCACAATCGAACAGAAAGAGTACGGCAAGACCTTCACCATCAAGAACTTGTTTGTGGAGGGCACCGAATATGAGGCTTCCTACGACAAAGAGACAAAAAAGATGATGCTGACACTCGGCTCCCTGTGCCTCACAAGGACATTCGAACAATCACAGCAGAGCTATTATTATTATCTGGTGCAACCGAATATCACTGAACAGAAGTTCGAGACCGGAATCCTTTACGGAACGTTGGGCACCGCCACAGACGGAACAGAAGACAACTGCCAGGCGATTCTTCTTGATGGATTCGACGAGGCATACGGCTCCCTTGGACTTATTGTCAGGATATTGCCATCGAACAGTATGGCAATGCTGAGCGATGTGTTCTACGCTGACGGGAAGATGTATCTGGTAAGACCAAGCAAAGACATCCAGAATTAATAATTTCAAGACTTTAGAATATGAAGAAGACATTATATTCAGCATTGTTGGCCCTCTCTCTCTGCGCCTGCACGAAGGAGACGATCAACTATCAGAATCCGGTTCCGGGAGATAACGGAACAGAGGCCAACGCCACGTTGGCCGTCGCTTCCAGAAACACCTTGTTCACCTCAAAGGATGATGTCAATGCCAGCATCGCCTTCAAGAGTCTGGGCGGAAAGGTCATATTGGATGTGAACACCAACACCGAGTGGACCTACGAGATCGGAGGAGACAACTTCATCAAAGCCGAAAAGGATGAGGAATCAAACCTGCTGACCCTTTCCTGCGACCAGAACAAAATCGAGAAAGCCCTCGCGGCTACCGTGACCGTAAAGGCCGGAGACAAGACCGCCACCATCACGGCCACGCAGAACGCCTTCGGGACCGTGGAGATCGTAGCGTCCGAGAACAATTTCCACCTTGCGGCCGTAGGTGAGCTCACGGCATCCTTCGAGGTGACCTCGACCGACCCGGACTGGACATTCGAGACCTCCGGCTGCGAATGGATGCTCGTCACCAAAGACGGCAACACCATCAACCTCAGCGCATATCAGAACGAGGAATATACTGACAGGGACGTGAAGTTCACACTCAAGGCCGGAACCGGAGACAAGGCTGTCACCGAGACAATCGACGTGCTTCAGGACAGAGCCGCCTTCATCACGCCTTCCGTCTCGACGGTTCCTGTGACACCGTTCTCCAACGAGGCCAAGGAAGTGGAGGTCAACGCGAACTTTGACTGGGAATATTCCATCTCGGGCAACGAAAGCGGATGGCTGACAATCGAGAAGACTGAAAACGGCCTCAGATTCATCCCGACCGTCAACTCCGGAGCCGAGACCAGAACCGTAAAAATCATCGTGAAAACCGGTGACGGCAAGGAAAACACAGACTCAAAGGAGATAATTATCTCACAGCCGGGAATCGACAAGGACGCTTTCATCATCGGACTTCACGTCCAAAAGGCTAAAGGCGACATCGTCACATCGATGTTGCCTGTCAAAGGCGTGACGGACATCACGGTTGACTGGGGTGACGGCAGTGATGCAGATCAGTTCACAACCGACAATCCTACACATGAATATGCAGACACGGGATATTTCGTGGTTTCAGTCAAAGGACAGGCGAGCGCGCTTAGCGTCAGTGCGCTGTCATACGACCAGAAAGACCAGATCGAGCAGATTTACAACTGGGGAAGATTGGGCCTGACATCAATGGAGTCAGCGTTCTCGGGATGCGAATACCTTTCAAGCATTCCTGCGGACGACACCGAAGCTTTCTCAAAAGTGGCATCATTCAAATCCGCGTTCTACAATTGCGAGGCCATCAAGGTCATCCCGGAAGGGCTGCTTGCCAATGCCATCGAGACAGAAAGCGTGAACAATATGTTCTACTCATGCGGATCCCTTGAGGCCATCCCTAGCCAGATTTTCTTCAACTGCCCTAAACTTTCAGATGCAGGTTCCGTCTTCTCTAATTGTGAGTTGATCGAGCATATTGATAAGGATATCTTCTCAAAGAATCCTGAACTCACTGACTGTAGTTCCGCATTCTCAGGCTTGACAAAACTGACATCCGTTGACAAGGACTTGTTCGCCAACAACCCTAAGATCACCACATTGAACGCAGTGTTCTCATATGATGCGTCTCTCACGTCAATCCCGGCCGAAATTTTCAGGAATCAGACGGAATGCGAATCTTTCCGCATGGCTTTCGCGAGCACGGCACTTGCCGAAATACCGGTCGGACTGTTCGCGAACAACACTAAATGCGGGACTTTCGAACAAACATTCTCCAAGACAAAGATCAAGAGCATACCAGCCGATATATTCAAAGACTGCTCATCCGTGGACTCGTTCATGTCCTGCTTCAACGGATGTTCCGAGCTTGAGAGCATTCCTGCTGATCTGTTCAAGAACTCAGGCGCCCAGGGTGTGGTCTATGGCAAAAGAGGAGCCGGAATGAATATGGTTTTCCAAGGCTGCTCATCATTGAAGGAGATTCCGGCGGGACTTCTGGACGGATTCACAAAAATCACAGCGCTCAACAGCATATTCAACGGCTGCTCTTCACTTGAGAGCATTCCTTCGGACTTGTTCAAGGACGCCGCGGCGGTAACCTCTTTCTCTAACGCGTTCAGCGGATGCACCTCGCTTAAAGCAATCCCGGCGGGTGTGTTCAACGGTCTGGCGAAAGTAACCTCATTCGCTGGAGTGTTCCAATGCTGTACTGGAATCACGGAAGTCGGGGACAACATTCTTGCGGGATGCACTTCCTGCAACAACATCTCCAACCTCTTCAAAGGTTGCGTCAATCTTTCCAAGGTTTCCGAGAACGCCTTCGCCGGCGCCACGAAAGTGACGAATATCTCAGGACTTTTCAGCGGCTGCACAAGTCTCAAGAGCGTTCCGGAAGGAATATTCGCTCCTATGACAGCGGTAACGACCACCAACGACATCTTCGCTTCTTCCGGAATAGAGTTTGTTCCTAGCGGATTGTTCGCAATGAACACATCGGCCACAACATTCCAGAATGTGTTCAGTGGATGTACGGCCTTGACTAGTCTGCCAGACGGCCTGTTCGCAAACAACAGCAAGGTGAAGACATACCTGACCGCGTTCAAGAACTGCACGTCACTTTCTTCCGTCGGTAAGATTTTCGGAGCGAACACAACCACTGTCACATTTGAATCCGCATTTGAGGGTTGCACAGCTCTGAAGACTCTTCCCGCCGGATTCTTTGACGGGCTCACCGGCATCAGCACATTCAAGAAGACATTCTATGGATGCACCGCCCTCGCCACAATTCCTGAGAAGTTGTTTGTCAAAAACACCAACGCGACAACAACGGAAAGTTGTTTCCAGAACTGCACCGCACTCCAAGCTGTCCCGGCCGGTCTTTTCGGAAGCACTACGAAAACAAAGACATTGACATCTATGTTCGCGGGTTGCTCATCTCTTACAGCAATTGCAACTGATGCGTTCAACGGGCTCAACACTGCTTCTGGAACAGTCACAAAAATATTCCAAAATTGCGCTAGCCTCAAGGAAGTTCCTTCCGGTCTGTTCAAGAACACCGCCAAGATCAGCAACTACACCTATGCGTTCAGCGGCTGCACAAGCCTTGAAAAAGTAGGTTCTGAAGTCTTTAACTGCGCAGCTGGTACAGCCGGCGCATCAATCAACAATGCGTTCGCCGGATGTTCATCCTTGAAGGAGGTAGGAGAGAATCTTTTCATCAATCCTGAGAAAGTCAGACTTTTGACTTACATATTCCAAGGATGCTCCTCCCTTGTGTCCGTTCCTGCGGGAATATTCGACAACTTCAAGGCAGCCACCAACATAAACTACCTGTTTGACGGATGCACCTCATTGGGCGGAGAGTCTCCTTACACTGTCGTTAACGGAGTCAAGTACCACCTCTATGAAAGGACGGCCGACAACAAGGACGCTTCAGGTTTCGCGGTTGTCTCATATCTTCAGAATGCATTCAGAGGATGTACGAAACTCTCTGATTACAGCCAGATTCCGGATGTCTGCAAGGGTAATTAATCTTAAACACAATAGAATATGAAACTCAAATATATCATACCGATGATTATGGCGGCCGGAATGGCAGCCGGATGCATGGAGACCACAAAGGTCGGTCCGGACACCTATCAGGCTCCCCTGTTCCTCCAGTCTTCCGATTCCAAGATCGTGTTTGACAAGGAAGGCGGAAAGGCTCTTGTCACGATGGCGACCAACGCCGCGAATTGGAACTACACCGTACAGTCCGGCGACTGGTTCGCCGTCAGCGTCGATGCTGACAGTTGTCTCGTGGTCGAGGCACAGCTAAACAACGGCTCTGTGAAGACAGATGAAATAAAGGTTACGGCCGCAAGAGGAGATGAATCCAAGGAAGTCGCGCTGAAAATCACCCAAAGGGCGGATGACGCGACTGACCTCAGCGCCGCCGGAACGGCGAACTGCTATATCGCGCACACCAACGGCTCTTACAAGTTCCGCGCTGACATCAAAGGCAATGGTGGCAAGGACGGCAAGAGCAAATACATCGAGACCGAGGGGCTAGAGATCAAGGGAGCCGCCTACGCTGAACTGCTTTGGGAGGCCAGAAACGATGGTGACCGCACGATGTCATACGAGATCATTGACGGGATACCCGTATATGGTGGAGACTACATCTCGTTCTCGACCGGAAGAAGCGAGGGCAACGCCCTCATCGCCGTCAAGAACGCCAAGGGCAAGGTTCTCTGGAGCTGGCACATCTGGGTGACAAACAATGAAGTCACCACACATGACCACATCGGACCGGAAGGCAACGTCATCGCCCAGATCATGGATCGCAACCTTGGTGCCCTCAACAACACCCCGATGGACATTGACAACAGAGGCATGATCTACCAGATGGGCAGGAAGGATCCTTTCATCCCGTCCCGTTCACCTTACGCGGATTACAGCGGCATCACCGACTATGAGAACGCTAAGGACTATTGCGACAACAAACCTGAATGGAACAAGCAGAACAAGGAAGTAGGTGACGGCACCGGTGAATGGGAGATCGACTCCAAATTCAAGGCTCAGGCCGCCTTCGCCGCGCCAGGCAACGTTCCGTTCGCGACTGAGCATCCGATGAGATTTCTGGTAAGCTACTCATCCTCCGGCTACTCATGGTACATCAGCTCAAACGACAAAGACAGTGTCCAGCCTGGACTTTGGGGCGAAGAGAAGACCATTTTTGATCCATGCCCTACAGGCTACAAAGTGCCGGGAAAGAATATGTGGGGAACCGCCATCGGCAATGAGAGCATCAAGACAGGCGGCAGACACAGCGATTATGACGAGACCGGAGTCAATAATGATTTCCTTTGGAATGCAGAGAAAGGCTGTGGCCGTGTCTGGAGACAGACCGGGGATTTCTACCCGATGGCAGGAAACATCTATCCGTCAGCGTACTCGCTCCCGGGAACAACGCCTTACAACTACGCAAGCGGACAGACATTCTACCTGACAAGCCAGGAGAAGACGTTTGACTCCGACTCGGACAGGAATCAGAACTGCGCCCATTATGTGGCGGCGTTCAATGGCTATTGGGCTGCCTACGAGACCAGGGCGCAAGTATATACCGGTCAGGTCAGATGCGTGAAGGAATAAACTTTTAACAATCAGTAATGAAAGACAGATTCTTGAAAATCGCTCTGCTGCTCGTGATGCTGGCGGGGTGCAACGGAATCGGTGGAAATGAGAACAATGGGCCTGGGTCGAAAGACAACGGGCCTATCGTTGTCTTTTCACCGGAGGCGGCCGTCCAAGGCGAGATCATCGTGAAGATGAAGGCCGGAGCCGCTGACGAACCTCTCACAAGGGCCGGTGGCGTGACCTCCGGCAACAACCAGATCGACAGGGTTCTGATGAATGTCGGCTCTGTCAGCTTCGAGCGCCTGTTTCCCGCGTGCGGACGGTTCGAGGCACGGACAAAAAAGGAAGGATTGGACAGATGGTTCATAGCTAAGTACGATGAGACTATCCCTGCGAAGGAAGTGGCGGACATGCTCTCCGGATGCGACGGGGTGGAGGTCATTGAATATTCCATCCCGACGGCCGCGGCGTCATATTCAAAGGCCACGGCAGATGAATATGAAGAGCCTGTCGCGACGATGGCATATTCATCGGCAAGGAATATTCCGTTCCCGTTCAATGAAAGTGTCCGTACGCAGAGGATGCAGTGGCACTACAACAACCCGGGCAATGTATATTCAAACTCCACTGTCGTCGGGGCTGACGCTGATGTCTATGCCGCATGGCAGCTTTGCACAGGCAATCCGGATGTCATCGTGGCCGTGGTTGACCAAGGCGTTAAGTATGACCATGAGGATCTCGCCGCCAATATGTGGGTTAACAAGGGCGAGATTCCGGACAACGGAATCGACGACGACGGCAACGGCTACATCGATGACGTCTATGGATTCAACTTCACAGACAACAAGGGCAAACTGACATTCTCGGCAGAGAATATGCACGGAACGCACGTCGCCGGAACAATCGCCGCCGTCAACAACAACGGAGTGGGGGTCAACGGAATAGCCGGAGGCTCCGGCAACGGTGACGGAGTCAGGATCATGTCCTGCGAGACTCTCGGCGCTTCGGAATCAGGCAATTCCGGCGGCGGACTCGGGGCGCAGGTGCGCGCGATCAAGTACGCGGCAGACAACGGCGCCGTGATCTGCCAGAACAGCTGGGGCTACACGGCCGGTGCCCTGTCCAAGAATGACTGGACCAAAGGGAATTACTCGGCTCTCGCCGACGCCATCCACTACTTCATCAAGTACGCCGGGCTGGACGAGAACGGCGAGCAGGAAGGCCCTATGGCAGGCGGAATCGTGATCTTCGCGGCCGGCAACGACGCGTCGGACGAGCTCTGCTACCCTGCCTCGGATGAGGCCGTGGTCAGCGTCGCGGCCACATCATGGCTCGGAACTCCGTCCTATTTCACGAACTACGGCAAATGGGTCAGCCTTTCCGCCCCGGGCGGCGACCTTTCCCTCAACTCGACCTACGGCGGTGTCTATAGCACCAGCGTGACTGAGGACGGCGGATCGGCATACGAGGGAATCAACGGAACATCAATGGCTTGCCCGCACGTCTCCGGAGCCTGCGCCCTCGCGGTCAGCTGGTACTACGGAGCGGAGAAGAAAAAAGGCCTGACCAACGAGATGCTGAAGGAAGCCCTGCTTTCCAGCGTCACCCCGGTCGATCCATTCTGCGAGGCGCCGTATTTCGGGAATATGGGAGCCGGCTCACTGGACACCTACCAGCTTCTGCTAGCCGTGAAGAAAGTAGCCATGATCCCGGACATCACCGTCAGCCGTGGAGGCGAAGTGAGCGTCAATCTCTCTGAATATTTCTACAAGACGGATGTGCTGACATATTCAGTGGCGGCGCAAGGAATTGTGGAAGTCAGCCTCAAGGGCGGTGTCCTGACAATCAAGGGAGTGTCCAAAGGCAAGACTGTAATCAGGATCACCGACGGCAACCAGTCCGTCAGGACCATAAACGTGACTGTGGAATGATGAAGACTTCAAGAATGATAAAGTCAGCCTTCATGATGGCTGCGTCATCGGTTCTCTTCCTGATCGCCGCATGCGGTTCGGACACAAAGGAAGAGACTTTGAGCGAAACATTGAAAACTCCGGAAGCCAAGGTCAGCGAAGTGACCGTCTCCGGTTTCCGCATCGACTGGAGCAAAGTCTATGGGGCGGAGACCTACACCTACTCCCTTGATGGGGCAGAAGCCGATTCGACCAGTGCCTTGTCCGTGACATTCAACGGATTGGAGGCCGCCAAGGAATATGTTGTAAAGCTTCAGGCCGTGCCAGCGAAAGGTGGATCCAAGACATCCTCCGAGCCTGTTTACATCCATGTCCGCACAGCGGAGGTGGGCCGGTTGGACATGCCTCAGATCACAGTCGGAAGCGCTTACGCCTCCAAGACCATCATAAGCTGGAGCGTGATTCCTGGAGCCGGAAGTTATGAATATACCATCGGTGACCTTAGCGGGACGACAGCAGAGAACCGTGTGGCTCTTTCAAATCTGACCAAGGGAACCGACTACATATTCACAGTCAAGGCCATCCCGACGGACAGCGGCGGCACAGAGTCGGAAGCGGCTCAGATCAGCTTCAGGACCTCCTCCGATGATGTGCCGGCATTATTGATCGTGCCGGAAAACACCCTTGCGGACGCGGTCGTGTTCGATGTCTATGCGACTCCTGACGCGACATATTATTATGATGTCGTGTCGTCATCGTCCCTCATGCAGTTCGACGAGGCGACCATCATCGCCAGATACAGAAACGCCATCATCGAATATGCCAAAAGCAAGGGCATCAGCCTCCAGCTCGCGATGGCCTCCGTCCTCAAGGTCGGCACGAACACCATCGGTGTGTCCAGCCTCGCCTCCGAGATGAGCTACGACATCATCGCGTTCGGGATGGACTACAACGGCAACGTCACGACAGGTCTCTACACAAAACGGATCACCACGACGGCGACCGGTTGGTCATCAGGCCCCAACTACGGAGGAGCGGAGTGGTTCAACCAGAACTTCTTCCTCACCAACGCCTATCTGGGGCTCACCGGCTACGGATGGACGAACTCCGTCTGGACAACATGGAAAGGCAGCGATGTGCAGAGCATCCGCTACCGTCTTCTTCCGACAAGCACCTTCAACAAGGTCTTCAGTGATCCTTACGACAAGGAGGCCATCAAGACATTCCTCAGGGACACGTCCTACAGCTATGCTGTCAGGACCGACTATCTGGCTCTCGTGAACTCCGCCAACGGCTACAATTCCGTGACCCCGGCCAGCGCTGGTGTGTCCTACACGATGTCCGCGCTCGCCACGTCAGCGTCCGGAGAGGAGGAACTGACCGTGAACTCCATCACGACAAAGACCACCAGCGAGGCCTACACCTGGTTCTCACTCGCGGCTTTGGTCAACGAGAGGTACGGCCCGACCTCGACCAAGATGGCCTGTGTGCTGAAAGGTGTCGGGATAGAATCAGCCAAGCTTGTCGTTGTGAAGACATCCGCCTTGGCCGGAATCCCGGAATCATCCTATCCCGCACTTGTCGAGGATAAAGGCAATGAACTGAACGCCACCTACATCGACTACATCAATGGAGATGGCCTGGCACTTCTGGTCAACGTCGAGCCGCAGACATCCTACACGGCGATGGCCACAGTGGTGAACAAGGCTGGTGACAGACTGACCAGACACGCCTCCGTGACCACCACAGCGGCGGAAAGCGCCCCGTCGGCCAAGACAAGGGCAAGCGTCAGCATCGAGAACCTCGCCGTGAACGCCGAGGCCACCCCTGTCGGACTCAGGCTCGACGGTGTGGAAGCGATTCCTGTCCTTGAGACTCCGGCGGCCGCAGAGGATCTCTGGACTATCATCCACAACATGAACATATTCGGAACAAATCATGAAAAATAACATAAAGAGAACATTCGCGACCGCTCTGCTGGCATTTCTCTGTGTCCTGTCCGCCAAGGCCCAGAACATCAACGTGAAGGGAACGGTCACAGACAGCGGCAACCTCCCGCTGATCGGGGTCGGGGTCTTCATCGAGGGTACCACGACCGGAACGGTCACCGCCGAGGACGGTACATGGTCCATGTCAGGAATCCCGTCAGACGCCGTGCTGACATTCTCCAGCATAGGCTATGTCACACAAAAGATAAGCGTCGCCGGCAAGACCGTCATCGACGTGACCCTACAGGAGGATGCCATCGACGATGAGATCGGAGAGGTAATGGTCGTCGCCTACGGCACGGCCAAGAAAAGCAGTTTCACCGGTTCGGCCTCCGTCGTGAAAGGCGACGAGCTCCAGAAAAGGGTGACCGGCAACATCACCAAATCAATAGAGGGGACCGTGGCCGGACTTCAGGTCACATCCGGAGGCGGACAGCCTGGCGAGGGTGCCTCGATCATGATCCGAGGAATCGGCTCCATCAACGCTGTCTCCACTCCTTTGTACGTCGTGGACGGAATCCCTTACGACGGCTCGCTCAGCGCAATCAACCCGGCTGACATCGAGTCCCTTACAGTCCTCAAGGACGCTTCGGCAGGTGCCTTGTACGGAGCCCGGGGAGCCAACGGAGTCATAGTCATCACCACCAAGAAAGGCAGCGGAGACAGATCTGTGGTAAGCTACAAGGGTAGTGCCGGCATCGCCTCACGCTCATTGAAGCGTTATGACCTCGTGGGCATGGACGATTTCGTCGAACTGACCTACGAATCTCTCAGGAACAGCGCGCGGTACAGCACCGGGATGGACTTCGAGGGCGCGAGCGCATACGCCGCGGCCAACCTCGGCCAAACCATCGGCGGTCTCAAGAATCCTGAATATTACAACCCGTACAAAAACTACACTTGGTCAACGGTGATCGATCCCGCCACAGGAAAGATCAAGGACGACGCGGTCGCGGCTTGGGACGAGAACTGGATGGACGAGATCAGCGACAACGCCGCCCTGCGCACGGAGCACATCTTCTCCGTGAACGGAGCGACCGAGAAGATCAACTACCTCATCTCGATGGGTTATTACAAGGAGAACGGTATCCTCCAGAACACGGACTTCAACCGCTACACGGGAAGGGTCAACGTGGACTCCCAGGCGAACTCCTGGATGAAGGTCGGAATGAGCGCGAACTACTCGCACACGAAGGCCGACTACCAGAACTTCTCCGGCTCCACGACCTCCAACGTCTGGTACACGGCACAGTTCATGGCGCCTGTTTACCCGGTCTATCTCAAAGACATGGAAGGAAACAACGTCCTTGACGAGGCCGGAAACCTTCAGTATGAATATGGTGACGAGGACGACAACGGCTACGCCAACCGTCCTACCGCCCAGGGATTCAACTCCAGGGCCGAACTCTACAACAACAAGGCGTACTACTACCGCAACACATTGTCGGCAAGGTCATACATAACCTTGGGAACCACCAAGAAGGATGCCCTTCTCTACGGCCTGAGGCTGACAGCGAATCTGGGAACCGACTTCAACGACTACCAGCGCACGATCACGAACGACAAGTACCACGGCAACGCCGCCGATCAGGGAGGCCGTCTGAGCAAGACCAACACAAGGACCCTCAGCTACACCTTCAACCAGATCCTGAACTACGACCGCACGTTCTCGGACCACGATGTCAAGGTTCTTCTCGGTCATGAATATTACCGCTACCGGTTCAACTACGCGATGGGAGAGAAGACCGGAATCATGGACGGCATCGACGAGCTCGACCCGGCCGTCACGACTTCAGGCAACTCCAGCTACTCGAACAACTACGCCATCGAGTCCTGGTTCACCAGACTGAACTACGGATTCAGGAACCGTTACTATTTCGACGCAAGCTGGCGTACCGACGGTTCCTCAAGATTCTACAGGACAGACCGTTGGGGTAACTTCTGGTCAGTCGGAGCGTCCTGGAGACTGTCGCAGGAGAAGTTCATGGAACAGTTCTCCTCATGGCTCAGCAACCTGACGGTCAAGGCCTCCTACGGAGTGCAGGGCAACGACAACCTCGGAACCTACTACGCATGGCAAGGCCTGTATGACTACACATGGGCAAACGGAAGCGAGGCCGGAGCATTCGCCTCGAAACTTGAGAACAAGGCGATCACATGGGAGAAGAACGGCAACCTCAACGCCGGAATCGAAGCCTCGCTCTTCGGAGGAAAGGTGACTTTCTCCGCTGAATATTACAACCGCCACACCCGTGACATGCTGCTTGAGAACCCGCTGGCGATCTCGACAGGATTCACAGGCTACGACGCCAACGTGGGCTCGATGAGAAACCAGGGTTTCGAGTTCTCCGGAAGGGTGAACATCATCGACAGACCGAACTTCAGATGGGACGCCAACGCGATGGCGTCGCTGAACCGCAACAAGGTCACAAGCCTCACCTCATCACAGGACTTCATCAGCGCCGGTGCCTCCGTCATAGAGGTCGGCAAGCCTATCTACACATTCTACCTATCCAAGACCGCCGGAGTCGATCCCGCCACCGGAAAGCGACTCTACTACGCCTACTGGAAGAGAGGTGTGGACGAGACCGGAGCCGTCAGCAACGTCAGATGTGATGAATATGTGACTGACAATGTTTCTCTCGCCTCACTGAGCAAGTATTACATGGGAAGCCGCGAGCCTGCCGTGTCGGGAAGCCTCGGTTCGAGCTTTGTGATATTCAAGAACATCGACCTTTCCTTCCTGACCACATGGTCCATCGGAGGCAAGGTCTATGACGGACTGTACTCCGGCACAATGAACGTGCAGTACGCCGGCAACAACTGGCACAGGAATGTCCTGCGCAGATGGCAGAAACCAGGTGACGTGACGGATGTGCCGATGGTGGAGATCGGAGGGTCATCCCCGGCGAACGACTCCGCCCTCGTCAACGCTTCGTATTTCGCCATCAAGAACATCACCCTCGGCTACACATTCCCGAAGAACTGGCTATCAAAGATGGAGATCAGCGCCCTGAGGCTCTTCCTCACCGCCGACAACATCGCCATGTTCAACCACCTTGACGGCATGGACCCACAGTACAACTTCACAGGAAGCGTGTCATATTCATACGCCCCGTCGAGAGCCATCGTAGCGGGCATCGACATTCAATTCTAGGAGGATATTCAATGAGAAAGAAACTATATATTCTTGCGGCATTCGCCTTCGCGGCCATTTCCTGCGACAGCGACATGCTTGAGTTCAACCCGACGGATTCAGGCTCCGGAGAGGAACTGATGAAGGAGGCTTCCACGGCAATCACCTCCATCAACGGAATCTACCGCTCGATGTGGACGGCCGGCTGGTCAACCTCGGGCAACACCCACCAATGCTTCGGTGTCGCCGCCTACAACCTTGCCTTGGACATGATGGGAGACGACCTCATCATGCAGTCGCAAGGCAACGGATGGTTCTGGTACGACCATGTTTACAATGTCAAGAACCAGTACACTTCCTCGGCGTTCCGGTCATACGATGTATGGTACGCCAACTACAAGTGGATCGCCAACGCCAACAGCGTGATCGCGGCCAAGGAGACGATGGAAGGCAGCACCGCTGATGTGTCCTACGTTGTCGGACAGGCCTACGCGATCAGGGCTCTCTCCTACCTCAGCCTTGCGACTTGGTTCGCCAGGGCACCCTACAATCCGATGACCGGCAAGTACCGCTGGAGCGATCCGGGAGTGCCGGTTTACACCGAGCCGACATCCATCAGCACCGAAGGCAAGCCAAGGGAGAATCTTGAAGTCGTTTACAAACAGATCGACTCTGACATCGACTCAGCCATCGTGCGTCTCACCAAGGGAGCGGCCTCGACCCTGAACAAAGGCAACAAGTCCCACATCAATGAATATGTCGCCATGGGCATCAAGTCCCGCGTTTGCCTCGTTGAAGGAGACTGGGATGGTGCCTACAAGGCCGCGTCTCAGGTCATCAACGGAGGAGCCTACGAGATTGGAGGCGAGAACGAGCTCATGGGAGGCATGAATTCCATCAACTACGGCAATGTGATGTGGGGAGCCGGAATCGAGACCTCGGAGCAGTCAGGAGCCTACGCCGGATTCTTCACCCACATGGACAACATCGACGGAGCCTACGCGAAGTCCGCCCCGAAACTGATCAACAAGCAGCTCTACAACCACATCGGATCAGGCGACATCCGTCTCAGGTGGTGGGACCCGACAGACAAGGAGTCTCCTTACGTCTCGAAAAAGTTCGCGTTCTCCAATGTCCAGTCATGGCTCGGGGACTACATCTACATGAGAGTTGAGGAAATGTACTTCACCGCCGCCGAGGCGGCTCTCAGGCTTGGTGACCAGGACAAGGCCCGCGACCTTATGAACAAGGTTATGGCAAAGAGGAACCCTAAGTACAACGCCTACAACTACTCCGGCACTCACCTCGGGGCCACCACGACCACTTGGACGGGATCCCTCCTTGAGAACATCCTGATCCAGAGACGTGTCGAGCTGTGGGGTGAATATGGCCGTGTCTTCGATGTGCGCAGGACAGGTCAGGGCATCGACCGCAGGACAGAGGACGGTTTCGCCGAGGAGTGCATCTCCACGATGAAACGAAACGGCATCGACCTCAGCAAGGCCGACACCTACGATTGGGTGCTGACGATTCCTAAGGACGAGCTTGATGCCAACCCTAACATAAACGAAGAAGATCAGAATCCATAACAGCTTTAGACACAATGAAATATTCAAAAACTATATCATGCGTCACGGCATCACTGCTCTTTCTTGTGGCCGGCTGCGACAAGGAGCAGAACGGGACGATCTACAACCCGAGCTCCGATGACGCGAAGGAGATCCACTTCATCCAGTCATCCCTGACCAAGGAGTTTCCGCAAGGGACCAAGACAGGAACGATCGAGATCGAGCTGGCGCGCCCGAGCGACAAGGGGGAACTGTCCGTGGCTCTTCAGAAGAAAGGAGAGAACGAAGACTCGTTCTCCGTTCCGGCGACCGTCACCGTCCCGGACGGAAGCTATTCCGTTAAAGTTCCTGTGGAAGTGAATCTTGTAAGACTTCTCGCCGGTTCCTCACTGAACGCGACTATCCTCATCTCCGACCGCCAGGAGGAAACAGGCAACGGAGCCTACGTCACACAGTTCTCGGACAAGATCACCCTGAGCGTATCCTTTGCCCTTGAATGGGAGACCTGCTACAGGACCGACGAGAGCGGCGCGCAGGTGCCGCAGACCGCCACCTATCACTACAACGCCTTCTACACCGGACGCGACTCCGGCCTTGAGGTGGAGAAAGCGGTGGGAACCAACATATTCAAAGTCAATGATTGGGCGAGCGGGGTGTCCTTCAAGTTCATCCTCAACGATGACAACTCCTGCACCGTGCCGGCACAATCGATCGGCTACTACAACTCCAATTACAATGAATATGTCAAAGTCGCCGACATGGCGGAGTACACCGGCAACAAAGCGGCCTACAGTTCCTACCCATGCACCTACGACGGCAAGGGCACATTCTCGTTCTATCTGATCTACTACGTCTCCGCCGGCTATTTCGCCCAAGGCAACGAGACACTGACGTTCGACGGCAACGAGGACAAGACCCCGGTTGTGGAAATCTCTTTCGACGGCATCGAGACCACCGAGACGGGTTTCAAGGCTCCGAGAATCTCTTTCTACAAGAATGAATATGCCAGATTCTACAAGGCGACCATTGTCAGTGGTGACATCACCGGTGACGCTGCCCGTCAGGAGGAAATCAAAAGGATGCTCTCCGAAGACAGACAGCCGGGAAGCGCTCCAGTGCTCACCCTTTACGATGACAGTTCTGAACTCTGGAACGTGGGTTCAGGCAACTGCACCGCCGTGGCGCTGGCATACGATTCCACATCGAACGCCACCATGCTCTACACGAGACGTTTCACCTGCGACCCTGACGGGGTTTACACTCCGAAGGTCAACCGGTTCGACTGGAGAAGGGACGATTCCAACCCGCTCTACTCCCCTTACACCACCCTGTTCTGGGACATGCAGGCAGACAACGCAGTGTCCCTCAAGTACCTCTGCATGAGGACAGACTACCTTGACTACATGGAGAGGAACCTCGGGCAAAGCGCAGCCGAGATCGCGTGGGAGAGAGGCAACGAGGTCAACGAGGACTTCGTTCAGAAGCTTGGCTCCGACGAAGGTTTCGCCACTGTCTTCAATACCCTCAAGCAAGGCACGTCCTACACCTTGTGTGTCTGCATTGTCAATGAATATGGCGACACGGCTTTCGTCAAGAAGACCGCTTCCACCAAGGGCTACACGTCAGCGGATTTCGACCAGAGCAAGACAGTGGATGATTTCATCGGCGCGTTCAAGGCCTCAGCCACGGTTGACGGAGCGTCCTCGTCCTCCGAGGAGTCATTCCGTGTGGACATCTACAGCCTCGGCGGCAACGATGTCACGATAAGCGGTCTGTCCAACACCAGTGACTTCACTCCTGATGTGAAAGCGTATTTCGACCCGGAGAGCCATTCGATCATCATCGAGCCGCAGCGACTTGGCAGTTACAAGGGCAACTATGTCACCCTTGGCTTCTCCGATGGCCTTTCCATCTACTGGGGAGCCAACAGCCTCGCCCTCGGCTTCATCGACGGAGTCGTCCACATGACCACAAGCCCTTACGCCAGCGCGGCCGTCAACAGCTACCAGTTCCTGCTGTTCAGCACCGAAAACGCCACCGGCTCATCGTACCTGAGGCAGAGCGTAGGCTCCAAAACCTACAGTGCCCTCACTCTGGAGCCGTTCGGAACTTCCCCCAAGGCTTCGATGTCCGCACAGGCGGACGCTTTCCTCGGAGAAAAGGATCTATTTGTCAGATAGATATCTCACCCAATACCTAAGCGCCGGGTTCCAATCTTGGAATCCGGCCTATTTTATTCATTAACGCTGCGGTCACTGAGCTTGTCGAAGTGCCGCGCATGAGGTTCGACAGGCTCACCCACCACAGGCACACCTGTCTGTACACAATATTCTTCAGGATGATATTCTTTAATCAAATTCATTTCATTAAATTTGTCTTCCATCAGAAAAATTCCGGATTAATGACATCATTGACTTTAAGAATATTCAAACTTTCCACAGTGGCCATGGCGCTTCTGGCCGGCGGCACATTCATTTCCACAGCACAGGTTTACCCGCAGGAAGAACTTCATTTCAAGGCTCC
>CAVBMN010000047.1:0-18032 GCA_963596515.1 bacterium | reverse complement strand
GACACTAAGATATTGATAAACATAGAAAAGAAATGAAAAGAATATTATATTGCATCGTTGCGGCGACCG
The DNA here is from genome assembly GCA_963596515.1 of bacterium. Lineage (GTDB taxonomy): Bacteria > Bacteroidota > Bacteroidia > Bacteroidales > UBA932 > Cryptobacteroides. The sequence continues at coordinate 17,963 of CAVBMN010000047.1, read as the reverse complement.
CTTGTCTGGCGGTAAGCTCCTGCTGGCGGGAGGATATTCCCGAGACAGGCGGGCCACGCCATCAGGTGACTGATCTGAAGGCGGTTCCGGGTGATGAGGAGGTTCAGCTGTCGTGGTCTGTCCCGGAGGGATGGAATCCGACTGAATATATCATCTCTTACACCAAAGGCTCTGAGCAGACCATCCGCACGGACGCTCAAAACTACACAGTGACCGAACTTGCCAACGGAGATGACTATACATTCTCTGTCCAGGCGGTTTACGGAAATCTGATTTCCAATCCGGTGGAAGCATCGGCGAGACCGAGCACCTCAAGGCTTCCTGTGACCGATCTTGACGCTGACGCTTCCGATGCCACGGTATCGTTGACCTGGACACGTCCGTCATCCTTGCTTACTTCCTACACCTTGACCTGGTTTATGGAAGGAGCGGAGACTGACATCCAGAAAGCCGAGATCGAGGCAGACAAGGAAAGCTATGACGTGACTGGCCTGACCAACGACAAGAACTACACGTTCACTCTTGTGGCCAACTATCCTAAAGGCGCTTCGGATCCAGCGCAGATCAAGGCGATGCCGACCCTGGCTATTCCTTACACCCTTGACAGGAACACGGCTGCGCTCAACCAGCCGATAACGTTCACATTCAACACCATGGATTATCCTACGGCGACCAACGTGAAGTGGGCTTTCCCTGACGGAAAGGTTCTTGAAGGCGTTCAGGTCTCCAAGGGCTTTGTCTCCACCGGGGCGCAGCAGGTCACTCTCAGTGCCGACATCAAGGGCAAGACAAAGACCTGGACCCTGGAGGTGACAATCCGGCCGTATGTCCTCTATTTCAATGATTGGGATATGCTTGGCGCCAATTATGAGGGATTCAAGGGCGGATGTCCGGTCTTCTCTCCTGACGGAAAGACTGTCTATAACATAACCTTCAACAAGAAGGCTGTCCTCTATGCGTTCGATGTCATCACTGGCAATCTCAAGTGGAAATATGTCCCTGAAGTGGATTCTCCAAGTTACAATCCGCTGACCGTGAACCCTGTGACGGGTGACATCTATTATGGCACAACATCCTCCGGGCAGTTCTATGCTGTCACCGCTGAGGGACAACTCAAGTGGAAATTCACCGAGGCGGGATCTATGCAGAGTGCCGCTCCGGCTGTCAACGCCGCCGGTACAGAAGTCTATATCGGTGACAAAGCCGGTAATGTGTTCGCCATCGACGCCGCTTCCGGCGCGAAGAAATGGCAGCAGGCCATAGGTACGGCGGTCGCCGGTCTCCTCGTGAACGGACCTGAGATTGTCGTAGGCGCAGGAGCGTCCATAACATTCTTGAATATTTCGGACGGCTCGCTGCTCAAGACATTGACGATGAGTGCGAATATGGTCGGTATCACCGGCTTCGCCGTGGCCGCTGACAAGAACACGATGTATGTTCCTGTGACCAGAGGACTAAGCTCTGTCGATCTGGCCAAGAAAGAGATCATCGTGGACAACTTCGAGTTCGCCGGCAACAATCCTTACGAGCCTGTAGTGGCTCCGGACGGGAACGTCTTCGTTGGCTGCAAGGATAACTGCGTCTATAACATAGACAAGAATCTGACCAAGGTCAACTGGAGCTACAAGCATATCCTTTCTACCGGTACGGCCAACGCCTTCAACTTCTCGCACCCTTGCGTGGACACCGAAAATCATTTCTACATCACTTCCGGACAGGTAGGAAACACCACCTACATATTCAACGGTGACGGAACGATCAAGGAATCCTGGACCGAAAGCAATGGTGACAACAACCAGAAGCAGATGGGTGGCAACAACTTCCTTGACGGCGTGCTTTATTACGCCTTCATCGGATCCAAGAGCGCCAACGGTCTGATGGTCGGCAAATATGTCGGCGGCGAGAGAGCCTCCGGATGGAGCACCCACGGTGGTGACATCTGCGGTTCATGCTGCATAAGGTAATCTTTTCCGGCCCGGCTGTGGGACAAGACCTGCGGCCGGGTTGGGATATTCATTAAAGATGAAGAAAATGAATAAGATAAAGTTTATTTCGATGGTGTCGGCGGCACTTGCTTTGTGTGTCGGCAACTCATGTTCGGAGGATAGCGACTCCGAGATCAGAGACCTTGCCGTTAGGGCCAAGATAACCTTGAGTCCGTATTACGAGGCGAGCAAGGATTTCAAGACCGCAGGGGCGATTGTCACACCGTCTTGGAGCGCCGATGACAAAGGTGTCATAATGCTTGAGCCGGATGGCATAGCGAAGAGAGCCGAGGCTTCCCCGATCATTACGGGCAGCGCCTCCTCATTCTTCCTGTTCAATGTCCAGGCTTCGCGTCTTGAGACCACGGTGCTGAGTTGGTATCCTTCCGGGGCGGATGTACGTCTGTCCGGGAATACCGTGAAATATACTATACCGGCCAATCAGAATGGAACCGAGGTTCCGGTTATGTTTGATGTCTTGAATGCCAAGGTCAATTCTTATGAGGGCTGCACTTTCAATCTGAAGCCCACAGGATGTATGGTGTTCGTGAATGTGGCGATGGGGGACTACGATGTGGCTTCCCTTGAGCTGACCGCCAACGGAGGCGAGAACCTTGCCGGTGAGGTCACTGCTGACATCACTGAAGGTACGTTCACGGCAAGCTCAGCCTCAGTCAAGATGACCCCGGCCACTCCGGTGGACTGCCGCTCGAACTCCGTGTTCATCCCGGTCTATTGCGCTCCGGTTATTCTTTCTAAGGGATTGACTGCCAAGATCACCACTTCTTCCGGCCAGACAATTACCACCTCGACCCACAACGAGATTGTTCTTGAGGCAGGCGAGAGGATCAGCACTGAGAAGATGGCCGAGGACGAATCCACGGAACTCGTTTTCTGCGGAGACAACCACGTGTTTGTCATCAACGCGACAATCGCCAAGGATTCTTACAAGGAAGGCCTTGTCTGGTCGTGGGATGCCAGGACCGCTGCCGGTGAACTCGGTCTGGCGGCAAGCCGCTGTGATCATCTGGACGAGTGCAAATTTGTGGACAACGGCACCAAACTGTTGCTGACAAGTTCCTACGGCTGGTGCGCCCTTTTGGACTACGCCACCTCCAAGATGCTGTTCCACGCCACCGGACTGTCTAACGCTCATTCGGCTGAATATCTCCCTGGAGGCTACATCGCCGTGGCGACATCCACAGGCTCCAGCATCAGCCACAACAAGGTGCATCTTTATAATTCGGCGAAGTCCGAGGTCTCATTGGCGACCGCCGACCTTTATTCCGGCCACGGCGTTGTCTGGGACTACAAGAGGAACGTGCTTTACGCCGCCGGCGGTGATGTCATCAAGATATTCAAGATCAACGGTCTTGGCACTGACAAGCCTTCTTTCGAGCTCGTCAAGAGCATAAAGGCTCCTCAGGGTGGAATCCACGACATCAACCGTGTGGACGACAACACCATAACGGTGGCGGGCACCAAGGCTTACCTGTTCAATGTGGACACTGAGCAATTCACGGAAATGCCTTTGTTCTCTGGCTCCACCGCCCTCAAGTCTCTGAACTACAACGCCGAGACCGGCGAGGTTTGGTACACTGACGCGACCATTCCTGAGGGTGAGGAGAGCTGGTCTTCACACAAGATCCGCTACAGCGCGAACATCAACGCTTCCGCTCCGGACAGAATCATCAATGTTGACATTGATATGTACAAGGTCCGTGTCAGAAAGTGGTAAATAATCACTATATTTGTCAGGTGAAATGCTTAATGAAGACAAGCAGTTACTTGAGCAGATAGCAGGAGGGGATGTCAAGGCTCTTGGCATCCTCTATGTTCTGTATGCCGGACGCATCCGCAATTTCGCGTTCAGTATGCTGCAGAACGCCTCCGAGGCTGAGGACATCACGCAGGATCTGTTCCTGAAGATCTGGAACTCCCGTGAAGGTCTCCGCGAGGTGGATTCGCTCAAGTCCTACCTGTTCAGTATGGCGCACAACGCCGTGTTGAATTTCATTAAGCGCAAGGGCGTTCGTGACCGCTACCGGAAGGTGTCGGCGAGTGTGGGAACCGAACATTATGAACCGTCTTATCAGGTAGACACCGTGGAACTGCTTCGCGGCATTGACGAGGCGATAGATGGAATGTCGGTCCTGAGGAAGACGATCTTCAGGATGAACCGCTACGAACACAAGACTTACCAAGAGATCGCTGAAGCTTTGATGATAAGTCCCAAGACGGTTCAGTACCACATCTCATGCGCCCTCGCTGAACTAAGGAAACTTCTTTAGGAAAGATCCTGCCGCGAATTTTTAACGATCACCGGCATTGACTGACAAAATATTTTAAAAATTAATGAATATATGAAAGCAAGAATTTTGTACCTGTTTGCCGCCGCTGTGTGCCTTTGCTCCTGCGGCACGGCCAAGAAGAATGTGGTCGATGTGACCAAGTACCCTAACCGGGCTGAGATGATTGTCGCGCAGATGCACGACCCTGCTTCGAAGTATGTTGTAGTGGCCTGCCACAGAGGCGACTGGCGCAACTATCCGGAGAACTCCATCCCTGCCATCGAGTCCATCATCAGGATGGGGGCCGACATCATGGAGCTCGACCTCAAACTCACCAAGGACAGTGTGCTTGTCCTCTCGCACGACAAGACAATCGACCGCTGCACCACAGGAAAAGGCCTTGTGAGCGACTACACATTGGATGAGTTGAAGAAGTTCCGCCTCAGACGCGCGCACGGCGTTGCCACCGACTCCCTGCACATCTGCACCCTTCGCGAGGCTCTGGAGTGCTGCAAGGACCGCATCTGCGTGAACGTGGATCAGGGCTATGAATATTACGATATGGTTCTCGCCCTCACTGAGGAGCTCGGAGTCACCGACCAGATCCTGATCAAAGGCAAGAAGCCTGTCGCCGAGGTTGCCGAGAAGATGGCTGCCCACGAGCACAATATGATGTATATGCCTATCATCGACATCCAGAAAGAGGCCGGCAAGGCGCTTTTCAATGAATATATGGAGACTGGCACCGTGCCACTCGCCTATGAGGTCTGCTGGAAGAAGCTGACTCCTGAGGTTGAGGATTGCTTCAAGAAGATCATCGATTCCGGTTCGAAACTCTGGGTCAACACCATCTGGGGAAGCCTTTGCGGCTACCTTGACGATGACAAGGCTCTTGACTGCGGCGATCCTGCCCTCATCTATGACCAGGTGATCGCCTTTGGCACCTCGCTCATCCAGACCGACCGTCCGGAACAGCTGCTCACATATCTCCGCAGCAAAGGGTTGCACGATTAGGAAGCCGTCATAATATTCATAGATAATGGCTTCTTTTCTTGATTTTTTCAGAATAAGCGCTCCGTCCGCCGCAAAGGTGGCTCCGGAGAACACTGACAAGGTCTGGAAGCGTTCCCGCTTCCAGTCCTTCATCGCCATCACGTTCGGCTACGCGCTCTATTACGTGTGCCGTATGTCGATGGGTGTGATGAAGCAGCCGCTGATCGACGCCGGACTGCTTAATGCCACGCAGCTTGGTATCATCGGAGCCTGCCTTTACTGGACCTACGCCGTGGGCAAATTCGTCAACGGATTCCTGGCCGACGGCTCGAACGTCAAGAGGTTTATGGCCACCGGTCTGGTTCTGTCCGCCGCGGCAAACCTTATTATGGGGGTGCTCGGTGCCACGGCTGTAAGCGCTGGCATCAGCAGTTCCATCATATTCATAGTGTTCGCCATAATGTGGGGCATCAATGGTTGGGCGCAGTCTATGGGCTCGCCGCCTTCTATCGTCACGCTGTCCCGTTGGTTCCCGCTCAGGATACGTGGTACGTACTATGGATTTTTCAGTGCCTCGCACAACATCGGCGAAGGTCTCTCATTCATATTCGTAGGCTCCATTGTAGCCGCTTTCGGTTGGAAATGGGGCTTCTTTGGAGCGGCCTGCGCCGGCCTTTTAGGAGTGTTGCTGATTCTTTTCTGGCTTCACGACACGCCTGAGAGCAAGGGACTTCCGTCCATCGAGGAACTTTCCGGGGAGGAGACCAAGAAACCAGCCACGGAAGAGTCTGCCGTGTCCGCCGAGGCAAGGGCCGCAGAGACCAGAAAGATTCAGAAGGCAGTTCTTCGCAATTCCGGAGTGTGGATTCTGGCCCTTTCCAGCGCCTTTATGTATATGAGCCGTTACGCCATCAACGAATGGGGTACGATCTTCCTTCAGGAGACTTATGAATATGACCTCAAATCCGCCGCCGCGATCATCGGCATCAACCCGATCTTCGGAGTCTTGGGAACGGTCTTCTCAGGCTGGCTGTCCGACAAGGTGTTCAAAGGCGACAGGAAATATCCCGCCTTCACCGCCGGTGTCCTTGAGGCCATTTCCCTCTACCTGTTCCTGTTCGGAGGCGGAAGCCACTTCACGCTCATCCTCTCAATGGTTCTGTTCGGAATCGCCATCGGTGTGCTGATCAGCTTCCTTGGTGGTCTGATGGCCATTGACCTTGTTCCGAGAAAGGCCTCCGGTGCCGCCCTCGGCATCGTCGGTGTGGCCTCCTACGCCGCCGCCGGCTTGCAGAACGTAGTCACCGGCCTCCTTCTGGACAACAACACCGTCGAGGTAGTGAACAAGATAGGCGAAACCGTGACGAAACACGACTTCACCTACGTAAGCTGGTTCTGGCTCGGCGCCGCCGTCATCTCCTTCCTCCTCCCGATGCTCAACTGGCGTCGCAGGCAGCAGGAAATCTAAAAGACATCTACGGATCAACATAAGAGAGGGGTGGCCAAGATTGGTCACTCTTCTTTTTTGATGACTGTTTTGGACATTTATCAAGGTTGTAATGATGTGCGAATGATTTACCTCACAGTGTGATGTGTGGTAAAATAGATTTGTTTTGTATTATAAAATGTAATACATTTGCGAACTAAATGATATACAATGGGAACGACAGTAACACGAGAGAATGTAAAAAAGGCGACCGCTTTTAGGCTCAACGCTGATTTGGTGACCCGTCTGAAGGTTTTGGCGAAAAAGGACAACCGCAGCCTTAACAATTATGTTGAGAATGTTTTGATGTCTGTGGCCTACAATGAACCTAATGAGACCACACAGGCGGCTTTGAAGGATGCTGCGGAGAACAAAAATCTTGATGAGTTCGACTTCGAGGCTTTCAAGAAATATGTAGCGTCGTTGTAGTATGTGGAGATTCGCCCAGACAACACAGTTCAAGAAAGACTACAAGAAATACGCGAACAATAAGAAGAAGTTGTTCGCGTTACAAGGCGTGCTTTCCCATCTATCTGAAACCGGGAAAGTGCCAGAGGAATACAAGCCACATCCTTTGACAGGTAACTCAAAGGTGCGCTTGAATGCCATATCGAGAATGATTTTTTGCTGATATGGGTTGATGAGACGGAACAAACCATCAAGTTGGTCCGTCTTGGTAGCCATTCTGAACTTTTCGGGTAATAATCAATTACGTTCACCGATAAGATTGACCGGGCCGAGGAGGCCGGACGGGAGGAGTTTGTCGGTGGACTTGTAGAAGCGGCGGATGGCGGTTACCGGGTGCTTCTCGCCGGGTTGTACATCGCCGATCATACGGTTGCGCCAGACGTTGGTGACCTTGATTTCCAGGAGGTTGTCACCTTCTTTCAGAAGAGGTTTGATGTCGGCGGTACTGAATGGGGCTTTCCAAAGGACACCAGCCTCGGTACCATTTATGGAAATGTCGGCGATGTTCTTCACGACACCTAAATCTATGAATATCCTTGCGTTGTCTGCCAGTGTGGTGGAATCGACCGCTATTGTGGTCTTGTAAACTGCTGTGCCTGAGAAATATTTCACGACAGGATTTTCCTTTCTTGTCCAGGACACCAGTTCCGTAAATTCTTCATCCGCTATGCCGCCGTTCTTCTGATTGAAATGCACTTGCCAGGTGGTGTTTATGCTCTGGATTACGGTTGTTTTCAGTGTCTGGCAGGTCGCTTTGACAGGCTCAGCGACCGCAGTTGAATCAGATTCGAGAATTGAGGTGGAGTCAGTGACGTTGACAAACACAGTGTCCACGGTCACCTTGATTTGCGGCTTGTCGGAAAGCACAACGAACCTCGCGTCCGCGGAAAGCAGCGGTAGCGAGACTGTTGAACGGCCGCCGGTGCGCTCAACCACCGCTTCCGCAACCTCTCCGTTCTCAGGATTGAATATGGCCGCGAATTTCCCGCCGTCCTTGAAACTGAGCTCCACATTGGAATCTTTTCCGGAGAAGTTTCTCACCCAGTAGATCTGGGTGCTGTCCGGAAGGGTTCTGTGGGCATATTTAAAGTCCCCGTAGCTGTCCGGAGCATTCGCCGGAGCCTCGGTGGCATCTTCCTGACTACTGAGTGAAACACTTCCTCGGTCACTGAGTTTGTCGAAGTGACCTGAAGTGCCACCAGTCGCTTCGACAGGCTCAGCGACCGCGGAGTTTCGCTCTGAGACCGATGAGGCCACCGGTGAAGTGACCGTCGCACGGAAATCCGGCTCGATTCCGCTTCTCCTCAGGCAGTCCTCAAGACCTTTCGTGAACACGTTCTTCCTCTTTGAATGCCAGACATCATCCACGATCGAGGCGAACGCCCTGTCATCGGCCTTGAGCCCGGCACACTTCCTCGGCTCCTTTCCGCAGATGATCACCCCGGCATCGGCGAACTCCTTGATCTTTTTAAGAATATCCAAGGACATAACCTCGCACTTCCTGTCGAGCCACAGAACCTTGTAGCGGGCACCTGACGGAGCCACAAGGTTCCCGTCCTTGACCTTTACGCCTGATCTGAGCACGGTTGGATTGGCGAAATCGTAGTTGTAACCGTCAGGAACCTGCGGCAGGCTGCTGAAAGTCTCACCACCGTAGAGCCCTGTGATATTCAGATCCTCTCCGTAGTATAGTAATATGTCGGCGACGGAAGTTCCTTGCTGAAGCATCGAGCTGGAGCGGGCAAGGTAATCGGTGAGCACCCAGGCATATTCACCCCAAGTCTCGTTTCTGTGCAGCCATTGCCCATAGCGGAACAGTTGAAGGCCAGGAAGATACTCATCGTTCGGCTGCGAGGCTGACTCGTGGATCACAAACCGGTTGACACCGGCGCTGAGCCCCACATCGGCGATGTACTTCATATTCTCCGGGCAATATGTGTACGCCCTTCCCTCGTCCCCGTTCACGGAGAATGATTCTGCGGCTACAAACCTCTGACCGTAAATGTGTGACACAGAGGCCGATTCTTTTATGTCGCAGATCGCTGACGGCACGGAAGATCCTGTCGGAGTGTTCTCCATCCAGAACGCCGCCATTGGGATTGTGGCCTTGATTTTAGGATCCATACCGTCACCGGTGTAGGCACGTCCTCCCTCGTGGGATTCCGTGTAGCGGCCCGCAAGGCCATATTCATTGACTATTTCATTGATTCTGTCGTAGTTCTCGCAGAACAGTTCGCCGAGGGTGCGGCGCCAGTCCCAGAGGAAGCGTTCGCTCATTTCGGAACTTCCGATGATCTCGCCGGCTAGCACCGGAAGCCACGGCAGAAGAACATAGCCCCGGCGCGCCTTGAACTCTTCGGCGAGTTTCGGGGTCCACGTGTAGGCTCCGGCCTCGTAGCTGTCAACCAGCAGGTAGCGTATGCCCTTTCCGCCGAGCATCCCTCCGGCCGCTTCCTTATAAAGGTCAATGTATGTGCGGAAATATCTCATCCAAGCGTCTGGATCCAGCTTGTCCACCTCCAGACCTGTGGCTTCCGGAGAGGCTGGGTGATTGACCTTTCCGGTGATGGACCAACCGAAGCGGTAGATTCTCCAACGTCCGGCCGGCAGCGAGCATTCCAGTTTCCCGTCCGCCGTCATCTTGCCGGTGAGGTCGATGATGTCCGAGGTTCTGATGGCGTCCTTTGAATATGCCGTGTGGTATTTCCAGAAGTCGTGGACGATTCCGAACCCGCCAAGTTCCTGACTGTGATTTATTTTTGCTACAGTGAACAGTTCCAGCGACTCTAACTTCTCGCCTTTGACTCTGAAGAACTGGGCGCAGGTAGGCGGAATGTTCAGAGTCAGGTACGGCAACACGGTAGGCTCAATGTCGCAGACTTTCCGCCATTTCTGGCCATCGTCGCTACATTCGAGAATATTCCTGCACTCTAGTTTTCCGACTTTCGGGCGGTCGCCCATCGCCATACTTTTCAGCGTCAGAGCCTTGATTGTCTGCGGATTCCTGAATTCGATGCTGATGATCTTGTCGCTCTTGCTGATCTGCGCTCCGAGCGCGTTCATCGACTTGTCGGAATATGGCAGCCTGACGGCGAGGACGTACAGATCCTTGCCATAAGGCTCAACCTTGATGCGGTCATTGTCAGTATGGTAATCTTGGTACGGGCCGACAACATTGTACAATTCAGGCATTTGCACCGAAATCTTCCCTCCTCTGGTGTCGATTGACCGCCATTCGAGTTTCTTTATCGCATCCTCCGGCTTCACCCACTTTCCTCCAGTCGAGCTCCAACCCGGCGCGCTTGCGATCGTGACATCCATATCCAGCGAGTCCGCGAGATCCAGTGCGAACCTGAACGCGTCCTTCCAGCCGTCGCTGAGGTAGGGGAGTTTGACCTTCGCCGCTCTCGGCATATTCACACCTCCCGCGTCGAACTGGTGGAAGCCGCCGATTCCGTTGCGCTTCATCCATTCGATGTCCTTGCGGATGCCATCCTTCGAGACGTTCCCATCCATCCAGTGCCACCACACCTGCGGCCTCGCTGCCTTCGGCGGAGCCAGAAAAGTCTTGACAAGCGCGGATGTGTCAGCCTTCCTTATCAATGAATATGTCAGTGTGGAGTCCGTGTCAGGTGTGGCTGACAGTGTGTGTGTCAGCAGAAGTGTCAGCGTCGTGAGAGTTATTCCGATCTTCATATTTCTTACATAATAATATTCAAAGATAGGCATCACTTCCCATTATTTCAAGTGCTGGAGGCTATGTCAGAATGAAGAATTTTGCCGTTGCCTTTAAAATCTGATGCTTTGTGTTTGATTTTTGATAAATAATCCGAAATAATCCTTTAAAATCGAATTTGGCACGGATAATGCTTGTCATTTGACAGAGTTAATTGGTTCTAATAGGATTTTATCTTTCTAATCTATTAGCCTGTGAGGACTGTTTATCATACGTTTTATTCATAATTAGGTTTGTATTAAGTGGGAAAGGTCGGGGCTGTGAAGTTCCGGCCTTTTTTGATTTTCAAAAAAGGCCGGAACAAGTTCCTTATTCACCCCCAGTCACTGCGTGACAGCCCCGGTGGGGCATTGGGGAGCGTTCTCCCCAAACCCCTTGCGTCGCGTTGCTCCGAGCGATTTGGCAAAAAAGGCCTTAATTTACCTTTCAGTCACTTTGCGACTGGTACGCTAATAATTCTTCAGTTTCTCGGTGATGTCGATGTCGTAGTAAGAGCCGACAAAACTGTGGAATTCTTTTTTCATATCTTCCAGGATCTCAGGTTTCTCGGAGGCGATGTCGTATCGCTGTTCTCTGTCTTTGACAACATCGAACAAAACATAGTCCGGGACATTTCCCAGATCCACCTTTTTCGTCTTTCGGTATGCCGGACCATAGTATGGCGGGATCATAATGTAGTCGCCTTTCCGCATCGCAAGACGGCTCTTGGCCTCGACAATCAGCGACTCACGACCCTTGCCTTTGCCGAGGAACGCGTTCAGATAGTTCCGGGAATCAAGGCTGTCAGGTGTCTCTGCGCCAATCAATGATGCCAGAGACGCATAATAGTCAAGCTGGGACACGAGCTCATTGGAGACCACCCTGCGGGTATGCCCTTTCCACCATATTATCATCGGGACGTGAGCACCACCGTCATAAAGGCTGTATTTTCCGCCGCGGAGTTTTCCGTATGCGTCGTGATCCTTTCGATGCTCGTAGGCCTGATCGACATAACCGTCTTGAAGGACAGGACCGTTGTCAGAGGTGAAAATCACGAGAGTGTTGTCGAGGATGCCCTTTTTCTTCAGATAGTTAAGAACCTCTCCGACGCACCAGTCGGCCTCCACGACAGCGTCTCCTCTCGGGCCAAGATTCGTGGCTCCCACAAACCTCTGGTTAGGTGTACGCGGAACGTGAGGCTGGTGCAGACCATAGTAAAGGAAGAACGGCTTGCTTTCGTCCCGTGTGTCGATGTAGTTCTTCACCTTATCCACGAAATAGTCCGCCATATCCTCGTCCACCCAAAGGGCTTTCTTGCCTCCACGCATATATCCGATGCGTGGTATCCCGTTGATGATGGCCTCATTATGGTGGTGATCCCACATCATACGTATCATATCCAGATCTTTCTTCCCGTCAGGCTCTCCAGGAAAGTTGTGCTTGTAGCTGACCTCGATCGGGTCGTCCGGATCAAGGTTCAAGACATCCCCATTCTCCACATAGACAGTCGGGACCCTGTCGTTGGTCGCGGCGATCAGGCAGGAATAATCGAATCCTATGTCATTGGCACAAGGATAGATATGCTTGTTCCAGTCAAGATTGCCGTTGCCCATTCCAAGATGCCATTTGCCGATCGCCCCTGTCTGGTAGCCGTTTGCCTGCATCATCTTGGGGATAGTGGGCATATCCGTGGAAATCAGCAGAGGAGCGTCACCGGGAAGAATCCGGGCATCCTCGTTTCGCCACGGATATTCTCCGGTAAGGAGGCCGTAACGGCTCGGGGTAGATGTGGCTGATGTCGCGTAAGCGTTGTTGAAAATCACTCCGTTTGACGCCAGAGAATCAATGTGCGGTGTCGGTATGGAACCGTATCCGTAGGCGCTCACGTCGCCTATTCCCAAGTCGTCGGCAATGATTAGCAGAATGTTGGGCTTCTGTGGTTTGTGAACCTTCGCGTCGGCGCAAGTCACTCCGGCCACTACCGGGAGAGCGGCAAGACCGATTAATGATTTAGTTTTCATATATTATCAATTTCAACTTTCGCAAGTAGGTAATTGCTTGCTGTGTAAAATATTATCTCACGTTCAAGGGTGATTATTCACCCTTATCAATTCACGTATCGCATTCCCAAAGGATGAACCCTTGGACAAAGTTACGCTTTTTCTTTTGTTGTGGCTGACATCGCACGATTATTTTTGCCTGACACGGGACGCATAGTGCCCCGGAGTCTCTCCGAAGCGGGACTTGAACACGGTGATGAAGTAGCCGGGAGTCTGGAATCCTGTCTGCTCGGCTATTTCGGCTATCGACAAGGATGTCTCCTTCATCAGTGAACAAGCCTTCTTCATCCTCATTGTCTTGATCAGTTCCACGGGTGTCTTGCCTGTCAATGTTTTCACTTTCAGGTGAAGGTTGCCACGTGAAAGGCACATATTCGCGGCCAAGGATTCCACGGAGAACTCCGGATTTGAGATATTCTTTTCCACGCAGGCCAGAACAGATGACAGGAAAGCCTCCTCCTGAGGCTTCAGGTCGTAAGAGGAATCCACAAACATCTCCAGTTTTGTCTTCTGGACCTTCTCCTCATATTCCTTGGTCAGTTGCTCGATCTCCTTGGCTTTCTCTAATTCTTTCTTTTTCAGGATCCTGATGAGTGATACCGCTGCGGCTCCTGCAAGAGCCAGAATAAAGACAACTTCGACGAATGTGCTCCTGTACCACACGGGCCGGACGGTTATCCTTAATATTCTTGGACTGTCGCACCATATTCCGTCGCTGTTGGCGGCTTTGAGCCGGAAGATATATTTCCCTTTGGAAAGGTTGGTGTAGGTGGCTTCCCGTCCTCGGGCTGTGTTCCAGGTCTTGTCAAAACCGTCAATCATATACTCGAACGAGGTCGTGCTGCCGGAGATCATATCCGGACAGGAGAATCGGAAGGTTATGGAGTTCTGCCAATGCCTTAATGTTATGTCCTCCGTAAGCGAGATGTTCCTCTTCAATATTCCTGAGCCATCTTCTGGCTTTATGTTTATGTTGTTGACAATCAATTCTTCAATATATGGCCTGAATGTCTCGGTGTTCGCTGACATATCTTTGGGATTGAACACCTCCACACCGTTGGTGCCGCCGAAATACAACGTGCCGGAGGGGCTTTTGCAATGTGCGCAGGTATTGAACAGGCTGCATCTGAGTCCGTCATCCTTGTTGTAGGTCCTGATCTCACCTGTTTCCCTGATGTACCTGCAAAGACCGTTGTCCGTGCTTACCCACAGATTGCCGTCACTGTCTTCCTCGATTCCCCTCACTGTGCTTGCCTGGAGTCCTTGAATATATTCGATTGCGCCATCGCCTGTTTCAGACTCCTTGTAGGCGACGAGACCGTCCAATGTCCCTATCCACATCGTGCCATCTTCCGTTTCATAAAGACATTGTATTTGAACCACTCCTTTGAGAGCGGCTGGCGTTATATCTTTTACGGAGTTATCATCCGCCACTTGATACACAATCAGATGCTCCTTGGCTCCAGCCCACAGCCTGCCTTGGCTGTCCTTGTATAGATTCAGAATGCGGATAAGTTTTTCTTTAGTGATAGGATCCACCTGCTCTGACACATCACGTTGTGGGTCGTAGAGGTATAGTCCTACCAGAGCTCCGAGCCAGAGTTTACCTTTGGCCGCTCTGGTTATTGACATCGCGTCAATGGGTGTGTTCAACAATTTGGTTCCGCCGGTTCTCAAGTCTATGCGATGCATTCCGTCAACTTCGGCTCCTGTGTAGGCATATTTTCCATCCTCACTCAAGCATATTGTCCTTACGTTGTTCAGTTCATAATGGCATCGTTTTCCTGTCTCAGGAAAATATCTTTCAAGTCCATTGTATCTTGTCCCGACCCAGATGGCTCCCTGCTCATCATAGCAGAGAACGGTGACGATTTCATCAGAAATAAGCCTGTCTGTCATTGTCAAAGGCTTGAACTTGTCACGTTTCTTGTTCCAGTATCTGACTCCGGCGAACTCGGTTCCTACCCACATTCCTCCCGAAGAGTCCAGAAACAAACTTCTTATGTTCTTGTCTTTCATTTCTTTGACACTTGATCTGTAAACACAGGTCTCGTCTTTTAAGATCATAAGTCCACTGTCGCTTCCTACCCACAGTTTTCCTTCGGAATCGTACGCCAGTGAGAAGATCTCGTGCCAACCGTTCTGACCGACCTCAATTTTTCTGAATGAACCAGTCGGGGCGTCAGCCAGTATCAGCCCGGCTCCTTTTGTCCCTATATAATAACGCTCATTCCCGGCTGGAAGAGGCACCACGCCGAAACGTGGAATTTTGAAAGGTTCATACTTGCGGCATAAAGTTCCGTCTTTCACGTGAAGAGTCTCTATCATTCTCCATCTTGTGCAGACTATGATGTTATCACCATCACGGCACGCAGAATAGAAAACAAGTGGTTTTCCTTCAATCTCGAATGTGGCCGATGTCCCTTTAACCTTGTCGTAAATATATGAAGCGTTCCTTGTGGACACAAGAAACCTGTCGTTGTCAATCTGTACCATATCTTCTATGGACACGGCTCCGGGAATGTCCACTCTGCAAAAAGAGTCCGCGACCGCATCGTAGTATGCCAGTCCGTTGGACGTGCATATCCAGATCATATCGCTGTCATCCATCAGCACCTTATGCAGGCTGTTGCTGGGCAGCGAGGTCGGGTCATTATGAATATGCCGGTAGATGTGGTTGTCTTGTCCGTTGAACCTGTTCAGTCCATCGTTGGTGGCAAACCAGATCGTGCCGCACCTGTCCTGGCAGATGTCGATCACGGAATTGTACGACAAGCCGTTTTCGACAGTGTAGCCGGTGTATCTCAGCTCTGTCCTCTGTGCCGTCATCCGCCAGCAGCAGACCAATGCCGACATCAGTATGGCGATTATTTTTATCCGTTCTGGTCTCATAAAGAATCTTAACGTTTTACATCGGTTCGTCCGATTATGTGGCCGTTTGTGGCGTAAAGTTACAAAATTATAATTTCATCAAGATATCTTGTGACAAATTTATAATTGTTCTTTATTTTAAATATTTACCTTTGCGGTGTGCTTAGTGGGTGTGCCCCTAAGCGAAAAATAACGCATTAGTAACAATCAAAACTATAACAATGAAATGTAAGTTGATTTATTCTGCATTGACAATGCTATGTATGTTGAATGCGGCAGTCTCCTGTGACGGCGCTTCCGGAACGAAAGGGGGAGACAACATTAAACCCGAAGATGTCAAGCCGGGCGATCCTATCGTCGCTGTTGACGGGAAAGTCCGTTTTTATGTTGACATCGATGGCACCGCCTCCAGACTTCAGACCGGAATGTCCAAGGATGCGATTCTCGAAAAGGCTTCGGCTGTCTATGTGAACGGTACAAAGTACGATCTGACGGCGGATGACTCCGGATCTCTTTATGCTGATGTGCTGGAAAACGCCCAGGGAACATACCGCGCCTCTCTTTCTTTGGTTGAGGCTCCTGAATGGTTTGATGGAACCCCTACCAGAATCACGGTTCCGACCACTCAGTTCTGGACCGAGGGTGAACCTCTTCCTGGTTTCCCTATGTATGGTGCCTACTCTGAGGCGACCGGCAACAAATTGTTTATGAGCGACGCTTTGGGAGTCCTGAACCTGAAAATCAACGGCTCCGGTTCCATTGTGTCTGTCAAACTTCTTTGTGACGGCGCCGCGATGTCGGGAATATTTATGAAGGACGGCGACAAATTCATCCCTTCCGAACAGACAAATGACTATGTCGTCCTGAACTGTACCAACGGCGGTGCGGGAGTCCCTATGGGAAGCTCGTTTAACCTCAGCCTTGTGCCTGGTGAATATAAGAACGCCTTGCTTGTTGTCTGCGATTCACAAAGGCGTGTTATGCGCGCTTCCATCGATCTTGATGTAAAGCAAGGAGACTTCATCACCAAGGAGTTGACATATTCTTCCGACAAAGATATCCTTTGGTATGAAGGGTTCGACCTCTGCGCTTGGGGCGGCAACATTATGGGTGGCTCCGGCTCGTTCGGATTCGCTCCGCAGGCCGGTGAGACAAACAATGACTCCGGGGCTACGCTTGCTGGCGATGAATATGCCCTTGAGACTGTCGGCTATAATGTCGGCGGCACAGGATACATTCAGCCTGACGTTTGGAACGACATCAGCGGAAAGACCGTGGGTGCGGTGCACAGAATGTCGAACAACTATGTGGTCAGCAGGAACTTCTCTGATTACAAGTACCTGTTTAGGGCTCGTGAGTTCCCGGGAATGATGGCGGTTTCCTATAATGTAGGCACACGTGGCATTCTCGCAACTCCTAATTTCAGCAACATTGACGGCATCCGCAAGATAAAGATAACCGTCCGTTTCCGTCCGCTTGCCGGATTCGATGATGATTTCCTCGCTTCCGTCACGAACGGAGGAATGGTCGAGTCCGCCACATTAGACGGAAAACCATTGAGCCTTAAGAGCTGCGTCTATAAGGCTGCCGCAAGTGAGGCGATAGTTTCCAAGAGCAGTGTCGATGTACCGTTGTCTATGATGACAGCGCAGGAATGGCAGACACTTGAGCTTGTCGTACGCAGGGCGACGGATGCCACCTATCTCCATTTGTGTGGCAACTCTACGGCCAACGTGAACGGGGCTCACGGCTTCATTGTGGACGAGATCGAGGTTACCGATCTTGGCAAGGACATCGAAAGGGCAAGCCTCAGGGTTCTGTACTGGAACATCCAGAACGGTATGTGGTCCGATCAGGCCAACGATTTCGCCAACTTCATCGAATGGGTGAAGCGCTATGATCCGGATGTCTGCGTATGGTGCGAGGCTGTGTCTATATATAAGGACAACACCAGCACAAAGGCCGATGACTCCGAGAAGCGTCTTCCTGCCGGCTGGCCTGATGTCGCGAAGAAATACGGGCACCAGTATTACGCCATTGGCGGATGGAGGGATAACTATCCGCAGGTTGTGACATCCAAATACCCTATCGAGA
>CAVBMN010000046.1:0-18265 GCA_963596515.1 bacterium | reverse complement strand
TGACCAAGGATCTCGCCAACCTCATGGAAGGCGTCACCCCTCAGGTCAAGAACTCCGCCGACTTCATCGCCGCCATCCGCGCCCGCCTCGAAAAGCGTCTCGCCTAAGGTCGCCCCCGTTCAGCCACCGGTTCTTAGGTCGCTGAACTTGTCGAAGCTACTATCCGGCTGCGGTACTGTTTAACGTCACCAGATGCGGTGACGATAGCGAAAAAGACTTTCCGGAATTTTGCACGTTACCAAAATTTCGGAAAGTCTTTTCCGCTATCCTGTTCCGCTCTTGTCGCACATCAAGGTCTTGTCCGGCGATAAATCATATTGCCGGACAATGTGCTTACTTTTGCAAGTTTGTCCGGTGAATGGCCGTTTGCGTGGACAAATCCGTAATATGACGTGGTTAGTTTGGCAAATAACTATCCTTGTGGATATTTCGTTCAAAAGTTATTTTTAGACTCTCATTATTTGAAGAAAAATTATTAGTTTTGTGTAAGGTGTCGGGGTGGGCTGGTTCTGATTATGATAATTTATATGCAAGGAAAATACAAAATAATCACCCTGTGCGGGAGTACGAGATTCAAGGATGAGTTTATGAGGGTGCAGAAGGAGCTGACCCTCAAGGGGAACATTGTGATTTCGGTCGGGCTGTTCGGACACAGCGGCGATGACGAGGTTCTGGATGACGGCGTGAAAGAAATGCTGGATGAGATGCATCTGACTAAGATTGACATGGCCGATGAGATATTCATTGTAAATCCTGGTGGCTACATCGGAAAAAGCACATCGAGGGAGATCGCCTATGCCCGGAGCCACGGGAAACTGGTGCGGTCATTGTGCCCGCTTCCGCAGGATTAGGAGAAAGAAATATTCGATGAAATCATTTGATTTGGAATCATGAAGATCGAGGAGGCCATACTTTATGTGCTTGCCGAGAGAGGCGGCGGGCTGAGGACGGAGCAAATCGCGGAAATCATCAATCGACGTCGGCTGCACATCCGTAAGGACGGACAGCCGGTGACTTCGGCGCAGGTTTATGCCGTGGTAATGCATTACCCGGACACTTTCGTCAAGGCGGAAGGACGGATAATGCTGATGATCTGATTTTCTGAATAGTAAATTTCCGGTTGTGTCTCAATAATTAATGATGGACAATCATTAATTAGAGTTGTCTATCTTGATGTTTTGTCCGGGGAAACGACAATAGGCCGTTCTGCAATTTTGTAAGAGTGCCTTTGTTCAAGTGGAAAGGAATAGTTTCCATATCGAGCCATTTCCCGTGCCGGCGGTCAGTTTGCCTGTTTTTTAATTATGCTTTGGAGGGAATATTCCCAGAACCCCGTCCGCTCAGAATCGTTCTCATACCCTTTAGGGTATTGCCCCTCAGTACATTCAGGATAAATCTTCTTTATGAGCAGGATGCAGTACTTTCTGTTTGAGTACTCTGAGCCACAAGGAATCACCATGCTCCTGAGATTCATTGAAGTGTTGACATCTATTCTTTTTTCTTCTCCGGAAATCATGAACTTCTTGGAGATGAAAGTCGGTGCTTTTACTCCTTTCTCTTTGAAATGGATGAACAGTTTACATTCTCCCACGCCTTCAATCTGATATTCCAAAACCTTGCTTTCCAAGTCCTTCCCATCATACACTTTCATTTCTCCGGACGGGAAAGTTATCTGCACTCTGATGTCAGTGACAGTCTTGGCGTTATTCTCACATTTGATCATGACCGGCACCTGTGCTTCCAATCCCAATGACCTTATAATAAATAACAAGGCAAATCCGGTTGTAAGTAGCAACTTTCTTAACATATCTCTTATTTTGTCTAGTTAGCAGAGTCTGAAGGTATATCCAAGTTGGTGGTATATATGGTATTTGGCCATGGCAGGATGTGCTATCCAATGAAACATGGGGATTCTCCGGGAATCCAACCGCTGCTGTTCCGTGCGCCAGAATAGCAACCACACGCGCATGGCCAAAATACGAGAGAAGCGACGAGACCGAAGTGGCCGGGAGTTGAATCTTACTCGCCGGTTGGCTCCATTGTGAATATGGCACGGATTCTGGCCATGTCGAACTTTTCGGAGCGGTCGTAGCAATAGACTCCGTTCTGCTCCTGCTCGACATCGGTCAGCTGGGTGTAGCAGAAGCCGCAGATGGCATCAGACATAGACACGACAGCCTTGACCTGAGCCTCAAGCCTCTTGTAGAAGTCCTCCATCGAGACCACGCTCTTGCCGTAGCCCCAAGACTGTGTTGTGGAGTTGACGGTCGTCGCATCCTGACCTTTCACCCATTTGATGCCGCCGAACTCATCGAGGATGTACGGAATCGAGCCGTCATATTCATAGAAAGTGTAAGGCTCGCCACCGTAGCGGGCTGGGTCGTTGAAGCCGATGTTGTTGATTCTGCCCTTGTAGGTCTGTCCGGCTCTTGTGAACAGCTTGCCGTCATTCCAGATGATATTTTTTAGTTTCTCCGGATCCTGCTCGTAGTGATGTTCTGTCCAGATGTCGGTCTTGACCTGGATGCCGCCGCTGCAGATGTTGATCGGACGGGTAGGGTCCAACTGCTTGGTGATGGCATAAATGTCCTCACTGAAGCGTGGGAACTGGACATTGTCCGGCCAGAACTCCTCATTCATCGGAGTCCAGGTGATGATGGAAGGGTAGTTTCTGTCACGGGCCACACATTCCGACCACTCCGTGATAAAATTACGCGCGGCCTCAACATCATTCAGATCAATACCCCAGCTCGGGAACTCCGCCCAAGTCAGATAGCCAAGCTTGTCGGCCCAATAGTGGAAACGCTCTTCGAAGACCTTCTGGTGCAGTCTGGCGCCGTTGAAACCGGCATTCTTGGAAAGTTCAATGTCGTGCTTCAAAGCCTCGTCCGACGGCGCTGTCCACTGACTCTGAGGATAGTACCCCTGGTCAAGCACAAGTCTCTGATAGTAAGGAACATTATTCAGGAATATCTTGTTGCCCTCAGTGTGAACCTTTCTCATTCCGACATAGGACTTGATCTCATCAATAACCTTTCCGTCCTTGTCCAAAACCTGATAGTTCACATCGTAAAGGAACGGACTCTCCGGACTCCATGTCTTCAAGGTCTTGAACGGAATCGCCGCCACACTGTTGTTGGAGGCGGAAATCGTCTTCTGAGCGACAGGCTTCTTCGGGGCATCCGGGTCTGTCACAGTGATTTTCAGTCCGGCTGCACCCTCTTTGTAGAATGCCGGATGCACAATCAGCTGCTTCTGGTCGATGTCGGTGTTGACCTGAACATTCTTCAGGCCAACAGCGGCTACCGGCTCCATCCAGACGGTCTGCCATATTCCGGTTGTGCGGATATACTCACAGTCGTGGGAGCCCAAAACCAAAGATTGCTTTCCTGCCGGCTGCTTCATCCTGCGCAGGTCACTTTGGGCATAAACCACCAGATCGTGGGAGGTGCCAGGAGCGGCGAACCGGGTGATGTCATACGAGAACGAAGACGAACCACCGAAATGGCGTCCCACAAACTTGCCGTCGATGAAAACATCTGACTGATAATAAACCGCGCCGAAGTTCAGAAGCACCCTTTCCCCTTCCCAGGAGGCAGGGACATCAATCGTCCTGTGGTACCAGATGCCGGTCACGAAATCGGTGTGCTTGACTCCGGACAGCTCGCTTTCAGGAGAGAACGGCACCAGAATGGTTCCTTGGAAGCCTTTGCTCTCAGCATAACCTTTCTCCAAACCTACATGGTTCAAGTCAAGCTCATACGACCATTTGCCGTTCAGGTTGACCCAGTCGGTCCTCTCGAACTGCGGCCTTGGATATTCAGGTCTCGGAATATTCTCTCCGGACGCGACACCGATGGTCGCCCCGAAAACCAGAAGAGCGGCCGCGATTAATTGTTTTACAATCTTTTTCATTTTTTGAATATAATTGATTATCTTTCAATTTAATGCCTCTCGGAGAACTCACACCCGCAAAAGGTTTGGTTATACATGTCCCATTCCTTTATCAAGGCGTTGCGGCGTTCCTGAAGACCACCTCGACGCCAGTTCTGGTTCCACCATAAAACGTGGGACGTTTGATGCTGAATCACATTTGCCGGAATATCATCGGAAACGGCACCAGGGTAAGGCGTTGACAACAGATCATCGCCCGATGAAGCAAGATATGTATTGACCTGATCGCAGGCCCAGTGGCCGGCGGCATCAACTTGCCCCAGATCTTTCCAACGGGAAGAGGCCAAAGTGGTCGTCAGAAGAGTGTAGCCGTGGGTAGAGGCGTAGCGGGCGGCGCGAAGGAGACGGAATTTGAAGCATTCCAGACAGCGGGGGCCGCGCTCGGGCATATCGGCGATGCGGATGACTGGGTGAGGCGCTTCGACAGGCTCAGCGACCGGATAGGCCTCCCGCCGACGGACAAAAGTCAGCCAAGCGGAGTGATCATATTCATCATCAATGGTTTCCAGACCGTGGGCAGCGGCATAGCGGATCAATTTGTCGCGGCGGATGGCATATTCCCGGAAAGGGACGATATTGGAGTTGCTGAAGAATATTCCGGGGCGCAGGCCGACTCCGACCATCCATTCGATGATGGCGGTCGAGCAGGGGGCGCAGCAGCAATGCAGCAGGATGCGCTCCTTCGAAAGGTCGCACCCTTCCGGCGGCGTGGGAACAAATCCCTTCTTATGAATATTCTTGTTCGACATTCAACTACAAACTTAACAATTTTTCCGGTAATTACTTTTGTCGTAAGACGCATTAATGCTGGCTGAGTTTATCTGAATTATAAAAACGTGTGATTTTGGCGCGACATCAGCATAATGTTGTGCCAAAGATTGCTATAAACGGTCATTTTGGCAAAACATTTAATAAAAGTTTCGCCAAAATCTAAAAATTTTCTTAACTTTGGCAAAACAATCTACATAACTATGCCACTGATAGGAAGACAGAATGAAATGGCGGAGCTTGAACGCTATTACAATCAGGACAATGCGGTTTTTGTTGCGGTGTACGGTCGCCGCCGTGTCGGCAAGACATTTCTTGTAAATGAATTCTTCAAGAATCAATTCGACTATAAAGTCACGGGAATCTCTCCGGCGGAATACGAACGGAAGCAACTGACTGATATGCAGTTGTCAAACTTCAACCTGGCATTGAATCATTATTCGGGCAAGATCTTTCCCGCTCCAAAGGATTGGATGCAGGCTTTCAGGCAATTGATAGAATATCTTGAGGCGGGAACCAAGAAGAAGCGTCAGGTGGTGTTCATTGACGAGCTTCCGTGGATGGATACCCCGTATTCCGGATTCCTGACGGCATTCGAATGGTTCTGGAACAGTTGGGGATCAACCTGCAGGAATCTTATGCTGATAGTCTGCGGATCCGCCACCTCGTGGATAGTCAACAATGTGATAAACAGCAAGGGCGGGCTGCATAACAGGCTTTCGGGCAAGATATTCCTTTCTCCGTTCAACTTGAAAGAGGCCGAGCAATTCTATGAGAGCCGAGGAATAATCTGGGACAGATACGAGCAGATACAGTCCTATATGATTTTCGGCGGCGTGCCATACTATCTGTCGCTGCTGCATAAGGAAGAAAGCCTCTCGCAAAATGTTGACAGGCTGTTTTTTTCTGAGAACGGTGGATTGGCCAATGAATTCAACAATCTTTTCAACGCCTTGTTTGACAATGCGAAGGAATATGTCCGTACAATCGAACTCCTTGACAGACACAAGGCCGGACTCACAAGAAACGAAATCGCGGCGAAACTGAATTCCACTTCCGGCGGGGGACTCACAAAAATGGTTGACAATCTTGAGCAATGTGGTTTCATCGCCGGGATCTCAAACGGTGGCCGGGTGAATGACAAAATCTACAAGATTGTTGACTATTATTGTCTGTTTTATCTCAAGTTTGTGAAGAACAATGACTTCTTGGAAGACGAATACTGGTCGAAAATTTCAAATACTCCGCTTCATAACTCTTGGTGCGGATTCTCATTCGAGAGAGTCTGTTTCTCACATCTCAAGCAGATAAAGAGGGCACTTGGAATTTCCGGAATATTGACCAAGACATACGCCTGGCGGAGTCGCGTCTCTGAGCCTGGGGCACAGATTGATATGCTGATAGACAGGGAGGATAGGGTCGTGGATGTCTGTGAGATGAAATATTCCTCGGCGGAATATTCGATAACGAAGAATGAAGATCTGAAACTGCGCAATCGCATTGAGGCATTCCGCCGCGAATCAAAGACAAGGAAGGCGATCCATCTTGTGATGATTTCCCCGTACGGCGTACTCAGGAATATGTATTCCGGAGCGGTCACGAATCAAGTGACAATGGACGCACTGTTTGAGTGAGTCGGAATGGTCACCATTCGTGGATTTGGTTGAATTTGATTTTGTCGGAAGAACTTTTAATGCTAACTTTAGCGGAAAGAAAACCAAACGCTATGATCGAAAAGGACGAGAGATTCACTTTGGCGGAGAGATATGTGGAAGAGACCGGAGTCTCCGTGTTCCTGACCGGCAAGGCCGGCACGGGAAAGACAACATTCCTTAAAGAAATCGTAAGACAGACTTCCAAGCGGTTCGCGGTCGTGGCTCCTACCGGAGTCGCGGCGATCAATGCGGGCGGAGTGACGATTCATTCGTTTTTCCAGTTGCCTTTATGCCCATATCTCCCTGATGTCAAAGAGCTTGTCACCGAGTACCAGATGCCGGAGCGGATGCGTTCCCTGCGCAAGGAAAGGGTGAAGATTCTGCGGACTCTCGACCTGTTGATCATCGATGAGATCTCGATGGTGAGGGCAGACATTCTGGACGCTATCGATGACATCCTCAAGCGTTACCGCCGCAACGACAGGCCGTTCGGAGGGGTGCAGCTTCTGATGATCGGGGATATTCAGCAACTCCCGCCGGTCGTCAAGGAGTCGGAAAGGCCGTTTATGGAGCAGGTATATTCATCACCTTTCTTCTTCAATTCAAAGGTGTTGCAGCGGTTGCCATACGTGACGATCCAACTGGAGAAGGTACACCGGCAGAGTGACAGGATATTCCTTGACATTCTGAATGAAGTACGGTCGGGGATGCCGAGTGAGCACGCTCTGAATGAGTTGAATAAGATGTTGAACCCAGGCTTCGTGCCACCGGAGAACGAGCGTTGGATCCGCCTTACGACCCATAACGCCCAGGCGGACTCGGTCAACGAGGCGAAGATGAATGCCTTGCATACCGACGAGTCCACATTCGAGGCGCAGGTCGAAGGAATATTCCCGGAAAACGCCTACCCGGCTGAGACCCGGCTGCATCTAAGGGAGGGCGCGCAGGTGATGTTCGTGCGCAACGACACTTCCGGCGAGGCACGCTACTACAACGGGAAGATCGCCACTGTCGAGAAGGTCAAGCCCCAGTTGATCGTGAAGGACGAGACCGGCGAGAGCATCGTGGTCACGACCGAGAAATGGGAGAACATCCGTTACGGACTAAATGAGGAAACTGGTGAGATAGAGGGGATTGTGGATGGAACTTTCGAGCAGGTACCTCTGCGGCCGGCTTGGGCGGTGACGATCCACAAGAGCCAGGGACTGACTTTCGACCGCGTCATCATTGATGCAGGTTCGGCATTCTCTTTCGGCCAGGTCTATGTGGCCCTTTCCCGCTGCCGCACCCTTGAAGGCATTGTCCTGACCACCCCGATCACCCGGCGTTGCACGTTCACCAGCGAGGAGGTCACGGCATTCGAAAGCAGCCGTGAGCCAGCGGAGGCGGCGCAACTCAAACTGCCGGCGATGGCTAATGAATATTTCATCTCGACCCTTTGCGACGCCTTTGACCTTCAACGGCTTCGATACCTTTACAACAGGGTTAACCGAATATATCAGGTCAACCTGTCGAACCTCTATCCCGATCAGGCTGACAGGTTTAACACGGTGGGGAAAGGTTACACCGGGACCTTGCTCGAAAAGAATTCCGAACCTTTCGAGGGGATACGCTCGCTCAGCGACACGGCCCAGAAGTTTCAGAAGCAGATCCGTTACATCGCCGCATCCATCCACAGCGGCGCACCTGACGATTTTCCTCTCCTCCGGGAGCGAATCACCAAGGCTTGTGAATATTTCCGCAAAGAGTTGCGGCCTCTGGCTTCGTTCGCCGCTCCGTTGACGCTAATCGAGATCGATGACAAGGAGGTCAAGAAGGCTTTCAAGGTGGCGGCCGAAGAGTTTTTAAGCGAGTTACGGTTCCGCCTGACGCTTTTCGAGACGGTTCTGGCCGATGGGTTCAGCACCAAGGCTTTCCATAAACTAAAGACGGACAACGAGTTGTCGGACGGACGATCGTTAAGGGCATTGGTCAGGTCGCTTATTGCTCTGCAAGAGAAGTCTTCTGCGTCAGCGACATCGCTTCGGCAAGCTCAGCGACCGGAAGGGCAGTCGGTTGGTGAGCCTGTCGAACCACCGGCACTTCGTCAAGCACAAGGACACAATGCGGTTGGTGAGCCTGCCGAACCATCGCGACCGGATGATGCCCTTCGGCAGGCTCAGGGGCCGGATAGAGAACTGGCCACCTACACCGGCAGCGTCCATCCGGAACTGGTCCAGGCCTTGGTGGACTGGCGCAGGGAGAAATACCAAAAAGACAACGTTCCCGCCTACGTCATCCTCCACCAGAAAACCCTTCTGGCCATAGCCGACATAGCACCGACAACAAAAGAGGAACTTCTCTGTGTCAAAGGCTTCGGCAAGTCCAAGTGCGACAAGTACGGTGACGAGATTCTTGAAGTCATCCGTAAAACAATTGACAGCAAATCCTGACAGACAGGGCACAGTCCAGCCAAAGACAAGAAATCAATGAAGGATCCCGACCGAAAGACCGATAATGTTTCTTCCGGAGCCTTGGAAACCCGGAACAAAACACATATAGGCAGACAATGAGGCGAAGCCTGAGAGATTCTTTCCGGTTCTGCTGATTGTCAGCGGAAACTCGTAACGGAGATCCGCCGAGACTCTTATGAAATCTGAAGTCATTATCTTATGATCCGGATCAATCACGTTGTCCAGAATCACCTTGTCCTGAAGTTCATTACTTATCGAATAGTGGTCAGAGATATTCATAGACCAGAGAAACTCTCCTTCCAAGGTAAGGCGGCCTTTTCTTGAGGAGATGACCGTCCCGCCTCCATTCACGGCAGGAACGATGTTGGCGTAGGCGAATGAGGAGGCCGGAGAATAGTAAACATATTCATCATCAGTCATATTCAAACCCACCTTGCATCCAGCGTTCCATTTGTTGCCAGACTTTTGTCCCTCATCCGGGACAATGTATGACAATCCGGCTTCTCCCAACATCCTTCCCGAAGTGTAGGATTTTATGGAAAAGATTGTTTCATAGCGTGTTGAGGTCACTCCGCTGACCGGATCAGTCACGGTCACCGCTTTCTGGGAGATTTTCTCTGCGGCACCGGAGATGAAGTCAAACATACCCTCGGCCATCCAGTTTCCGGAATGGAAGACCATAGAGATTCTGCCACCGGTCTCCTTGTAGTTGCCGGGAGTCGCCTTGTAGGCATCCTCGATTATGTCATTACGGTGGAAAGGCGACACCTCGGCGAGAAAAGCGGAGTTCCCTCCGAACGAGTGCTCGTATTGGAGTGCGGCACTATATTCCAATGACTTGATCCTTCTCTCGTAGGCACTCGACACAAGAGTCGAATACACCCCAAGCCCTTCCTGAAGGTAGAGGAAATATTCCTTGGCATCCTTGGATTTGGAAATATATGAACCGATCTTCTCTTTGGAGTAGCCATAGGATAGATTGAGGCCGAGCTTTTCCTTCCCGAATCTGAACGCCACCCCAGGTTTTATCGAATAGTCGATCTTCTGGGTTCTTGGGCGAGGGTCTTGCAGTCTGGACAGGTCTCCCAAAGAATAATCAAGGCTAATCCCTGCCCACATAAAGCCGAAAAGCGGCTTTGAGGACATCTTCACGGAAAAATCAAATAATTGGTAGGAATATTTCCCCTTCACCGAGGAGCCGGTAAGGTACGGGTTCCCGTTGTAAGGATCTATGTTGTCAGACCAGCATCTGTCTTTATGACGTTCTTGACTGAATCTGAAACTTCCCCACAAATTCAACGGCTTCAAGGACTTGTATCCGGAAGAACTGAAATCCCAAGCGTTTATCCCGCCGCTTTCCATCGCCTTATGGAAGTCTCCGGAAACCGACTTTGCGTCAAGCGCTGTCCGGCCGGCGTCCGGCATTGTCTTTATTCCTATAGAGACCGGATTGTCTGTCCGAAGCCAGCTGTTGAAGTCTTTGGAGGATGATACGGTCTGAGCCGGCAAGCCTGTTGACAGGCCCGCCGACATCATAACCGCTAAAATAAAATGTCTCAATACGTTGTTACTTCTTGTAGCCAGGCTGGATCTCCGGCGCATCGTAATTCTTTATGACAAGATGTGAACCATCATAGTTCTCCGGATCGCTGGAGCCGACAGCCACAAAATCGTTGGCGGAATTGTTGGTGTCAAGGAGAACCTTGCGTCCGTCGGCTGTGATGTACTGGATTTTCCTGTCGAAAATATATCCCATATTCGCGAGAGTCTCGACTCCCTTGGCATCCAAAGCGTCAGGGATTCTCTTCTGCTGGGAAGCACCGGTCTTCACGGTTTCAACGGCATCGATTATGATCTCATTAGGAACCCTCTTGGCTGCCATACTTTGCTGGAACGATGATGTGTAACTTGTGGCATCAGTTCCTGTGGCCCATTCGTTGATCTCATCCTCTGTGGCGAAGAAAATGAACACGGCCTGTGTCATCTGGAGAAAGCCGGCGCTCGGCAGGCAGTCATAGACCGCCTTAAGGTTCGGAACATTGGCGTTGTCTCCGTAAGTGTTCCAGAAATATCCTGTGGATTCTATCTCATAATCCGCGGCGGAAAGGTCCACTGTCATAGTGCATTTGTCCGTAGCGCCCTCGGTGTTCTCCGGAACAATGAAATTATGTGCGTTCCAAGCGATGACAACGCTCTTGCCGGCCTCAAGCGGAATATTGGTCGTGACTCCGTGCGTACCGTCAAGGCGTGCGATGCGTGAGGCATAAGTGGCCTCGTTCTGATACTTCGTGTAAAGCTCGCAAGGGTTCTTGGATGTGGAGTTTCCGTGAGCCTGGGCGATGCATAGGCCATCCAGATAGATGGTGTTCTCCGTATTGTTGTAGATTTCCCAGTACTTAGGATAATTCACATTGTTGCCGGCATTGTTCTTTGTCCCTTCCGTAAACATCCTGCTTATAAGAAGGTCGCTTTTCACTGACCAGGTAAGCTGTACCTCAGCGCTGTTGGTCTTTCCGTCCTCTTTCATCACAGAAATGTTCGAAGCGTTACCGTTAAGGAGAATGTCGTAACCGTTGGCCAGTTCCGGAGCGGCGGCCTTGAACTCATCCGCTGTCATAGATCCTGAAACCAGGACATCGTATATTCCCTGATACACCTTGTCAAACTCAGCCACGCCGTTCTCGGCTTTGACTGTGTAAGTCTTGCCCATTGTAGTGTTGGTGATCGTCACGTCACCGGAGTACGCCGGAGATGTCGCCGGGAAATCCACCGGCATCTTGACACTGACAGTCATAGAGACCTGATTGTCATCACTTTTCTCGCACGCCGCGAAAGAAAGGAGTGCCGCGGCTGCGATGGCCGCCAATCTGATTGTTTTGTTCATCTTACTAAAATTTTTGTAATACACTATAATATGTTTTTCTAAAAATTCAGGAATATCTCAAGTCCGTATGAAAACAGGTTGCCGTTTCGCTCTACCTTGCTCACACTGACGGAATTGGACTGCCAAGGCTGATTGAACAGGACATTGTTGGCATAGAAAGAGAAACCGGCCTTGTCACCGAGTTCCTTGGTCACCCTCACATCCAGACACCAGATCGCCGGCCAGGTCACAGGCACATTGGCCACGACGTTGTCGAAGATCTGATCCTTGAGCATATAGCCGTGGAAACTGTACTCCGGATCGGCAAGCTGTTCTTCCGTGAACCGGATATATTCATCGCCATAAAGATAGCCTAAAGGCTTTGTCACGGAACTGATCTTATGCTCATATTCATACAATATGCATTGCGCCGAGGCGGACACGATGAATCTGATTGCGGGAATATGCTGGACCACACGCAGAGTGGTGGAAAAGCGACGGTTCTCCGAAAGATAGCCAGAGCTTTCCGGGTACACGACATAGACAGGGCCGTAGGTTCTGGCTTCACCGACAGGAAGATTATAGCCAAGGTTTGAGGATGAGGACTTGGTCTCCGACCAGGCTCCGTTCAGGTAAAACGATGTGTTGGTGGCCTTTATCTTGCCGAAATTAAAATCAAACTCGATTCCTCTGTTCCTTCTGGAAACAGGATTTCCCGGTCTGGTGAGATTGTACAGGACGGTGTCCGTCTGCGTCGGATGCGAAGGATCATAAGTCGGTTTCGCGCCAGAGAACGAGACATCCTCCGCTTTCCAGACATCGAAAAGCAATGTCTTCCACTCCGAGTTGTCCGAGCCGAAGCCACGGGAGATCTTCTCGTGGTACCCCATCACGGAAAAACTCATTCCGTTGTCAAGTCTGACATCGAACCCCACCTCGTACTTTGTGCCCCGCATCGTCTTGAGACTGACAGGTTTCTTGTCGAATACTCTTGTGGAGTATAGATAATAACTCTTCTGTCCGTCTGAAACGGACATATTGTAGAAATCAAAATAATCCGGTGACGGGTACAAGTCCAGTAAAGACGGAGTCTTTTCTGAGATTCCGTACCCGAACCTCAGAGACAGATGCCGTTCCGGGTTCAACGCAAGGTTCAAGCGAGGGGATACCGCTGACATCTGTTCCTGCCTTCCTGGCTGCACCACCGTGAAGCGGACACCGGCCTGACCGGTAATGTTAGGGTACTGCTCATCTCCGAAAGTCAAGACCACATTATCCTCGGCATACGCAGAGATCTGGTTCATATACGGAATGTCACAGAATCTGCGGAATCTGGCTTGTGCGAACGCCTTGTATTTCGGAGTCTTGTCATATTGTCCTATGCCACGGTTCCCTTCCATTTTCCATTCGGTTCCGACATTGAACCTGTTGGACATATTTCCTATATTCAGGTAAAAAATGTCCGAGACCTTCGCCCAGTACATCACCGGTTTGCTTTTCGTTCCCGTAAGTGTCTCGTAGGAAGAAGAATACGGTGTCCCCTCGTACATTCCGTCCTTGACCGCATCCAGAATGGCGCCGTGACCGGCTGACACAAGCTCATCCCTGAATATGTTGTCAGAGGACCACGAGAACGCAGCGTCATATTTCAGGGTTCTCGCCAAGGCCTTGTCCAATTTCAACACGCCGTTGTGCGAAAGCCTCAGCGAAAACGCATCCCTGCTTGAAAAGAATTTCCGCAAAGCCTCTGGTTCTGACGGATCCGCGCCTTTCCATTCTCCGGTGTATGACAGATCCAGATTCGTGGTGAGAGTCCACGTGTTGTCCTTGAATGTCTTGCGATGAGCCAAAGAGACAAGGCCTCTGTTGTACTTGTCGGTCAGGAACCGGGGATCGGATGTGCCTCTGGCGTAGTCTGCGCTGATGTTCAAGGAGCCAGCGGATTTCACGTCCAAACCTTTGCCCGCATAGAACTGCATTATCCCCGGCATTATCCGGGCCTTCATATTCAAGTCGCTCACGCCGATTCTCTTGTTCACGATCATCACGCCGGACGAGACATCCCCATATTCAGCGGACGCCACCCCTCTGATGACCTCGACAGATTCGACATCATCGGTGCCGATGCTACGCAGATCCACACCTGTGTTGCCAGGAGAGACAGATGACAGTCCAAGTCCTGTGTTCATATTCGCATTTGTGGAGACAGGCACGCCGTTCACGACGACAGATGCGCCGAACGTGGCGTTGTCGTCCGAAGCCAACGTCCTCACTTTCAGCTGTCCAGGATTTATCAAAGAAGGGTTCTTCATAGACTCACCTCCCGGCAGTAACTGAAGCACATCCTTTAGGCTTGTCGCCTGTAAATGATTAAGAGCCCACCTTCCGATAGTCGATGCCGTGGATTCACCGGTACGCCCGGCCTGCGCCACGACAACCACCTCCTTCATCGAAAGCGACTCCTCTTCTATGAATATCTTGACGTGAGTCTTGCCGTCCGCTCCGACCACACCTTCGACATCTTTGTAGCCGAGCATCGAAACCTTGTAGGCTGCCGGAAGCCTCGGCACGTTCTTGATCTCCACGTCGCCATCCTTCCCGGAGATTCCCCAAAGGCCGGACTGGACGAGTTGCATTGTCGCCCCAGACACCGGTACTCCGGACTTGTCCAAAATGGTGGCCGTCACAGTGTACGGTCCGCCATCCCGGCCCTGCATCGTCCCGCAGCACAGAATCAATGTGGCAAGAAATGATATCAAGCGGAAGGGACTCATCGGCTTTCCTCTTCTTTGATATTCCTTATCTTCAACATATTATCGATCTTCATAAGGCACTCCGCATAGTGCTGTCTCAAAAGAGGATCCTTTGTCTTTTGGAAATTGATGTCATAGCGCAGTTTCACAAGATCCGTACGGATAATGGTCTTGTACCCATAGTCCGCCATATCAAGCATAGGGTTCGAGTCTCCTCTGGTGCGCCATTCCAACAGTCTCTTGCAATCAGTGAGGTAGGCCCGTTCAAGAACCCGGAGGTGAATGTCGCTCTTGTTTTTTCCATAAATGTCCTTCCACACGGCCTTGCGGACATCCTCCAGATATTGTGACGGGTCATAGACCCTTTCCGGATTCGCGGCGAATCCGTCATCCATACGCATCAGGACACCGACATTCAGCAATCTGTAAAGAATCGTGGCCTGCATTTCCTGGACTCTGCGGGTGTTCGTGAGCGCCATATCGAATTTCGGTATGTAGGATTGGCCTATGAGCCATTCAGGCATATTGAACGCATATTTGGAAAGAAAGTCAAGCGCCTCTTTCTGCTTACCGGTTTCGGGCAGATAAAAGACCGGTCCCGGCTGGTCTGCGGTCTTGTAATCCTCATACACTCCGGTCACAAGAACCGTGATATGCCCCATATACCGGCTCCATTGCTTCTGGACTTTTCTGTAAAGATCCTCAAGGTCGGCATAGTCGTGAGCCTCCTGATAAGTCCATTTCTCCAGACTGTCAGCCACTATCCTGAGGTTTGACAGGCCGTAAGCGGCAGATTTTATCGGGTCGTCTCCAAGGTCCTCCGTCTGTCCCCTTGGATCGGATTGAAGGAGGAACTGCTTGATGTATTTGCATTTAGGATCATCTGAATGCGCCTTTACGAAATTATTGAGCGCAAGCCTCTCGTCCTCAGGGGATTTCACTCCCGGAAGCAGTCTGTAACCCCATTCGATGGCGAATCTGTCATATTCCCCGATCTTAGGGAAAAGGTACAGGCCTTTGTCTTCCGGCTGGGCGACATAATTGAAGCGGGCATAATCCATTATGGATGGTGTCGTTCCATATTCAGCGGTAAAGGTCGCACTCCGCAGGGAGTCTGTCGGGAAGGCGTTGCTCGCCCCAAAATTATGCATCAGCCCAAGAGTATGCCCAACCTCGTGACAAACCAGATACCTGACGAGCCGTCCCATCAAAGCATCGTCATACACCATTTTTCTGGCCTGAGGATCAACCTGTCCGCATTGGATCATATACCAGTCGTGGAGAAGTTTCATCGCATTGTGGTAGATGCAGACGTGGCTGTTTATGATCTCCCCGGAGCGAGGATCCACGACCGCCGGCCCGTAGGAGTTTTCCACGTAGGAAGGGAAATATTCAATCATTGAATATCTTGCGTCAAGCGGATCGAAATCAGGATCTTCCTCCTCGGTCGGAGCTGTTTTGGCAAGTATGGCGTTGCTGAATCCGGCCGCCTCAAACGCTTCCTGCCAATCCTCCACGCCTTCCTTGAAATACTTCACCCACTTCTTTGGAATCGCCGGAGACAGGTAGAACACTATCGGTTTGACTGGGTCAACGGTCTTCCCGGCGAAATACGCCTCCGGATCAGATGGTTCTAACTTCCATCTGTTGATGTAGGAGGTCTTGATGGCCCTTTGGGCACCGTCAAATCCGTAGTCATACTGCCTGCGGCTGAAATACCCAACCCTGCTGTCTGAATATCTCGGCATCATCGGAGTCTGGGGAAGCAGCAGCAATGAATTGTGGATCTGGATTGTGGCCACCCTGAGCCCCTCATCCTCAATGACACTGCTGTTGCCGCTAAGGGAATATGTCTTCGTGGACAGCACATCGATGTTCGACGGGAAACTCTTTATGTAATTAATGTAGCTGCTCTTGTCTTCAAGGCTGCCTATTGAATATCTCTTCTTAAGATTATAGTCAAGGCCAAAGGCCAGAATGTCTTTTCTGAAAAGGTCTGTCACCTCGATCATAGCGTTTCCTTCCGCTGACTTTCCGGTGACATCGAATGTGGAGATTATCGTAGGCAGCATACAGTCTTTCACCGCCTCCGCCAACTCACTCCCGTCAGCGGCCACTTTCCTGAATGACTTCGCCCTGAGTTCGATCTTGTCAGCCCCACGCTTCTCCCAAACGAAGATCCTCTCGTCTATGCTCTCGCTGCGGAACCCCATATCCATAGATGTACGGGCACGACAAGTCACCAATAACATCTCTCTGCTGAAAAGCGAGTCCGGAATCTCGAACCAATAGCGGTCCTGATAGTTCCAGACGTTGAAGAATCCCTCGTCACAAGTCCCTTCAGACTTAACTTTTCTGAGAATGTCCGTCTCTGATGCAAGAGAGTCAACAGCCGGAACCATCACCAGAAAAGACACAATAATACCCGTCAGGGTATGAATCCAAAAGCCTTCTTTCATATAATATATCCTAACGTAATCCAGCCGCAAACATAGAGCGATTTTACAATAACGACAACCTGTCAATCGTTTTTTAACCATAAATGATGAATTCAGGATGCCGTCACCGCTGATTTCTAATCATTATTTATTAGTGCGGCACGTCAAGCGATCAGTAAGCTGTTACCTATTAAGCCACTTGATTCGTTTGCTTGAACAATTGCGTTTTTTTATTTCAAACAAATCAAACAACTTCTAAAATCAAATGATTTTCAGTAATATTGCAACTGAAATTACAGAAAATCGCAATGCAGGAGCGACACAAGGACAGAGAACGGTATTTCAGGGAACTGGCCCAGACTTCCCGGGAGTTTTACATCGACTATCTTCGGAGATTCAAGAGCGTCGGGGACGGAACCCGCGTTCTGGAGATCGGCTGTGGTGAGGGCGGGAACCTGCTGCCGTTCGCTGAAGCGGGATGTTCAGTGACAGGCATAGATCTGGCTGCCAACAAGATAGAACACGCCAAGGAATATTTCGCAGCGAGGAATATGCCCGGCGAATTCATCAGCGGAAATTTTCTGAATATGCCTACTCGGGATGATCGTTTCGACATCGTTTTGATCCACGACGTGATAGAACATATTGAGCCGGAGGACAAGCCGACCTTCTTCTCCGGCATCAAGAAGTTCCTGAAGCCTGATGGAATCGTGTTCTTCGGCTTCCCGGCTTGGCAGATGCCGTTCGGCGGCCACCAGCAGATATGCAGGAGCGGTGTCTGCTCCAAAGTTCCGTTTATGCACCTTTTGCCGGCCAGCCTTTACCGAGGCTATCTGAGAATATTCAAGGAAGATTCCGCAAAGATTGACGAATTGCTGAGCATCAAGCGTTCCAAGATGACACCCGAGAAGTTTGAACGGCTCTGTAAAGAGACTGGTTTCCAGATTATTGAGAGCAAGTTATGGCTGATAAGTCCGCACTACAAGGCCAAGTTCCATCTACGCCCGACCCGTCTGCGCCTCGGCCTCGACCACATCCCGTTCCTCCGCAATTTCCTCTCCACCTCCTGCTTCTACATCGTCTCCGCAAGGTGATTTCGGAAACATTATCTCTGGCGTGGTAGATAACTCTTCATCAAGATACTTCTGCTCAAGGAACCGAAACAATGCGTGGCACTTCTGTCTCTGATTCACAGCAATCTACGAAACACTGCCGGGCGAATCAACTAAAGAGGAACCAATAAGTAACTGAATATCAATGTGTGAAATGCCACTTCTTAATTCGCAGCAAGTTATGAAACGCTGCCGGGCGATTTGGGAGGGTGGGATTTACGAATATATTCACTTACATATAATTATGATTCGGGCTCTATCCCGCGGCT
>CAVBMN010000045.1:0-18480 GCA_963596515.1 bacterium | reverse complement strand
AGATCCAATGCAGCACCTTGTTGCCTCCGGCCGCTCCGAACTGCATCTGCGCCGCGTGCCGCCCCTCGTGGATCGCCAGATTCCGCACCCAAGGCATCGCCGTCGGCTCGTAAGGATCGTTGACCGTGAATATGTCCATCCTTTTCGGTGCCCAAGTGACCGACGCGTTCGGCAACACATACCGGCTGTGCAGCACGACCGGCATCTTGGCCTTGTAACTCTGCCCGATAAGGAAGCCGGAGGATTTTGCTATCCTTAGCCGCGCGTTTTCCAGTTCCGTTCCGTAAACCCTTGCCAATGAGTCCTCTCCTTTCGGGAAGATCAGCTTGAAGTTCTCCGTCTCCATTCTCCTCCACCGCAGCGCCGCCGGATCATTTCCCGTCAGCGAGAATTGCGCGTTGGATTTGAAACAGGTCAATGTGAGAAGAATTACAGTCAATATTTTGATTCCAGTCTTAGCCATAAAATAATATTCAAAAGTTCATCTGCGAATATAGTGATTTACCGTAAGATATATTCTTTTCGGAATGAATATTTATAGTCAGGATCGCTGTCTTGCCAACGTCAGCGGCAATTGATCTCCAAACCTAGCGAAGGTACCATTATTTAGGTACCGTAATTACTAAATTCTTTATTATTAGTGTATTATGAAATGCCGGCAGTCAAAATGAGAGACCGGCGTTTTACAACTGATTGAGAGCCAATGTGTGATGCCCCACCGCTTTATAATCAGTGTTTTATGGAATTATGCTCGCCTCCAGTTTCCTGTACAAACATAAGATGATTCTGTACGAGTTGACTACAATGTTGTTAATAAGCCTCTGACAAACAACCACATTCCTAACTATGAAGCCGTAATTGAAGAGATGTGGTGTCCCTTTCCGTATCGTTGCTTCGTACCCAGGAATTCATTTGACTGGCATCCACTTGGTAAGTGACGATTTCCATTTTTTGGCGATGCCATTACCATTTTTGGAATTGGTAATATATTCGCACACCAGGGTGTTATGGATATTGTGGGAAACAATTCCTATCGTTTTTGAAATAATTGAGATATATTTGGTAAAAATTAGAAGAAAATGTACAAGAGAAGATCTGAACTTTTGTTCTGCGGTGCGGCGGTGTTGGTGTCGCTGGCACTGGCGGGGTGCAAGAATGAGCCGTTGACGATGATTGTGGGTACGTACACGGACGAGTGTGCGAGTAGGGGAGTTTACAGTTACTTTTTTGATCAGGAGAAAGGGATGCTGGCTGGTGATGGCGCAGAGCGGTTCTCTGAGGCTCCTGGTGCTGTCGGTCTGGTCGAGATGAGAAATCCGTCATATCTTACGTTGTCAGCTGACGGGCGGCACATCTATGCGGTGAGTGAGGTCGGAGACAGTACCGCTTCGGCGGCCACGTTAAGACTTGACACAAAAACGGGGGAGATGCGAATACTTGGCAGTGAACTGACTGACGGGAAGGATCCGTGCTACATCTCGACAAACGGAAAGGTCGTGATGACGGCCAACTACTCGTCCGGGAATGTCACTGAGTTTCCAATCGGCGAGGATGGTGTCCTGCAACCTCACGATTTCCTTTACGAGACAGGTCTGGGAGGCCCGGACAGCACTCGTCAGAATCATCCTCACGCACATTGCGCACTGTTCAACGCCGCAGGGACGGAACTGTACGTGTCCGAGTTCAGCGCGGATGCAGTGACGTGGTACGATGTGGCCACCAGGCAGAGTAAGTGCATTCAGCTGCCGCCGGATTTTGGCCCGAGACACATCGTCCTTAATGGAGACGAAAGCAAAGCGTATGTCCTTGGGGAGTTGTCAGGTGATGTAGCGGTCATTGACACTGAGCGTGACAGCGTCATCCAGACCGTGTGCGCCGACACTGTCCACGCCAGAGGAAGCGCTGATATTCATTTCTCTCCTGACGGGAAGTCCCTCTATGTCAGCAACAGGCTGCGGAATGACGGAATTGCGATATTCAAAGTCAATCCTGATGGAACTTTGGCTTATGCCGGCTATCAGAACACTGGTATTCATCCGAGGAATTTCAGCATAACACCAAACGGAAAGTTCCTTCTGGCCGCATGTCGTGACAGTGGTTGCATCCAGATTTTCAGGCGCGACGCAGGTACGGGGCTTCTTTCAGACACGGGCCGTACCATAGTCTTGAACAAGCCTGTCTGCATTGCATTCGTGCCTTCGCTGTGATAGTAAATATTTATAATATAAAGCATTATTTTAAAAATGAAGAACATGATATTGGCCGCGAAGGTTGCGGTTGCTTTGGTTGGCATTTCAGGCCTTTCCTGTTGCACGACGGTTCAAGATGAATCAAAGCGACTGAACGCGGAAGCCGCGAAGGAGTACTTGAATCCGATCCGTCCCGCTTCTGAGGGTAGGAATCCTTACTGGAACGAGTTCTGCAAGAAGTTCATCTATGCTCCGGCTTTTGACATAAAGGCTGTGGAAGGTACTGAGAACTACAAGTTTATCGTCAAGGAGAAAGATGGATCGGGGGAGTGGTCGTTCACTTCGACAGATCCTTGCGCCGACCTCTCTCCGATCTGGGCCTCCATCCCTCCATCAAAGGTTGAATTGACCGTCCTTGCGATTGATGGAAATGAAAACGTGCGCGACACCGTGTACAAGAGAAGTTTTCTCCGGGATTTTCCGTTCGAGGGACCTTACAACGCCAACGTGAGGCCGTACCGGGAGGCGGCCGTTATGGCGGCTCTTTATATTCATAAGACACCGGGAGCGCAGAAGTTCAAGGAGTCATCGATTCCCGATCTGGACCTTTACTCGCATTTCACCTACGCCAACAAGGTGATCGGCGGGCTCATCAGCGTTGAGGCGAAGGTCGCTGAATATGTCCCTTCCCTGAAAGACGAGGCTTTGCTGATCGCCCGCAACGCCGCCAAGTTCCTGATGGACCAAAGCCGCCCGGAAGGGGACAGGCTTGAATATTTCCCTCCTACCTACTATGGTGACCGTGTCGCCTCGAAGAATGACTGGAATGTGGGCAGGACGATGACGATGGACGCCTGCTATTCAGGTAATGCGTTCCTTGATCTTTTCAATGCCACAGGCGATTCGCTTTACTACGATAGGGCACTCAAGATCGCTGACACATTTATGAAAATCCAGAATGAGGACGGCTCGTTCCCTATAAAGGTGTATTTCGAGACAGGGGAGCCGGTGAATGAGGTCAAGGCAATGCTTCATCCGATCCTGAACTACACACGCCGCCTTGAAAGGGAATATGGGGTCACGAAATATTCTGATATGAGCGCCCGTGCCGCCAAATGGATGAAGGATGTGGCTTTGGAGACATTCGACCTCACCGGCCAGTTCGAGGACGTGACTGTGGAAGGTCTCAAACCTTATCAGAATCTCACGAACTGCACGGCGGCTCCTTATGCCTCGTACATTCTGCGTGGCCACCCTTCCGCCTCCGAGATCGAGGATGCCCGTGACCTTATCCGCCTGAGCGAGGACCAGTTTGTTCATTGGAACGCCCTTCCTAACAAGGACGGTGTCCGCCCTATGGCAACACCTTGTGTGTACGAGCAGCACCGTTATCAGGTTCCCGTGGACAACAGCTCCTGTAACGTGGCCAACGCCTACCTTGATCTCTACGAGGCTACCGGTGATGAACTCGCTTTCGCCAAAGCCAAGGCTCTGGTGGACAATCTGACCGTGGTTCAGGACATCACCAATGGCAAGATTCCGACAACTTTCGACCTCCGCAGCCCCGAACGCAACAAGCGCCGCACCTACTGGATAAACTGCACCAACGCCTCCATCACCATTCTCCTGCGAATGGCCGGGTTGACAGGTGAAAAATAAAGATTTTTAAGTAAATTTGTAGGAATATTCTTAAGAAGATAGATGCAGGTTTTTCTACAGATTCTTACCCTGCTCGGTGCGATGGCCATGTTCCTGTACGGAATGACCATGATGAGCGAGGGTCTTCAGAAGGCGGCGGGTGACAAGCTGCGATCGTTTCTGGCGTCAATGACGTCAACGACCTTCAAAGGTATCATCACGGGTATTGTTGTCACTGCCCTCATCCAGTCCTCCAGCGGAACGACCGTGATGGTCGTCAGTATGGTCAACGCCGGTCTGCTCGCTCTGGGCAACGCCATAGGCGTGATTATGGGAGCCAACATCGGAACAACGCTCACGGCCTGGATGATCTCTCTGTTCGGATTCAGCTACGACATCGGAGCGTTCGCGGTGCCGTTCATCGCCCTGGGCTTCTTTATGATGACCCTCAAGAGCAACCGGAACCGCAACATCGGTGAGTTTATCATCGGATTCGCGTTCCTGCTGATCGGTCTCGCCACAATGAAGAACTCGGTGCCGGATCTGAACCAATATCCTGAGGTTCTGGCTCTTGTGAAGAATCTGACGAGTTACGGCTTCTTCTCAGTGATCATATTCACCCTTGTCGGTGCATTGATAACCGTGATCGTACAGGCCTCCAGTGCTTCATTGGCACTCACGATGGTTTTCGTGGCCAACGGTTGGATCAATTTCGAGATGGCCGCCGCAATGGTTCTCGGAGCCAACATCGGAACCACCATCACCGCCAACATCGCCGCTGCCGTGGCGAATTACTCGGCAAAGCGAACCGCCATCGCCAACACACTCTTCAATGTGATCGGTGTCGTGCTGGCCTTGGTGTTCTTCAACCCGTTGATGAAAATCATAGCCTCGATGACCACCGCCATCGGCTTTGAGAACCCTATAACCCTGTTCGACGGCACTGTTTCCGCCGACGGATTCACTCCCGAGCAGCAGAACTCGATGCTTTACGGAATATGCATCCTGCACACGGTCTTCAACCTCTCCACGACCCTGATTCTCGTCTGGTTCATCCCTCAGCTCGTCAAGGCTGTCAACAAGATCATCCCTACGCCTAAGGGCGAGGAAGAGGTTTATCGCCTCAAGTTCATCCAGGGCGGACCGCTTTCCACCGCGGAACTTTCCCTCGACGAGGCCAAGCAGGAGATCATCCACTTTGCGGAAATATGCTGCCGCGAGGTCGGCTTCATCCGTGGCGCCGTGAGCGCCAAAACCCAGTCTGAACTGGAGCCGGTCAACGAGAAACTTGTCAAGTACGAGAGCATCACGGACAAGATTGAATATGAGATCGCATCCTATCTGAATGAGGTTTCCAAGGGAGACATCAGCGCTGTCTCCGCATTGAGAATCAAATCGATGTACAGGGTGATAGGTGAGTTGGAGAGCATCGGAGATTCCGGTGAAGCCATCGGCAGGATGATGAAGCGGGCCCTTGACCACGGCAAGACGTTCGATGACGAGATGATCAAGAGGCTGGACAGGATGCTCGACCTACTGGATGTTGCCTTCAAGGCTATGGTTGAGAATCTTAACTCTTCGGCGCTCTTCCTCAAGGACATCTCCAACGCCGAGGATGCCGA
The DNA here is from genome assembly GCA_963596515.1 of bacterium. Lineage (GTDB taxonomy): Bacteria > Bacteroidota > Bacteroidia > Bacteroidales > UBA932 > Cryptobacteroides. The sequence continues at coordinate 13,031 of CAVBMN010000045.1, read as the reverse complement.
GTACAACATCAACGAGTACCGCAACAGCCTTCGTGAGGAGCACATCGTGAACATCGAGAAGGAAGGTTACAACTACCAGACAGGAGTGTTCTACATCGACATAGTGCAGGAGCTTGAGAAGATGGGCGACTTCATCATCAACATCTCCCAAAGCCTGCTGGAAAAGAACGATTAAGACATGAGACGCACGCTGACATATTCATTGACAATTCTTTGCGCCCTGCTGATGGTGGGATGCGGAGGGCGCGGGAACGGCAAGGCCACAGCTTTCCAACCTCATCATTTTCCGCCGATGCCGGAGCCGCCTGCCGTGATCACGGAGCCTAAAGAGGCGACTGAATATGTTCTCTCGAATTATTGGAACGAGTTTTTGGCCAAGTCGTACCCATGTGATTCAGACATAGTGAACGGTGTTCCGGCGGATGAGGTGGAAAAGGCTTTAGGGACTTATGTGACCCTTTTGGAAAGGAACTGTGGGATTGACTTCGGCAGGAAGGCTATGGCCGGTTTCTTCGACAAGGTTGAAAAGTTTCAGGCCGCCGACACTTCCTCCAATGTCTTCGGATTCTTCGAGAAGATGGTCCCAAAGTACCTCTACGACCCGAACTCCCCGGTACGTAATGAGGATCTTTATCTTCCTTACATCTCACGAATGGCCGTTTCGGATTATGTCGACCCTGATATGAAACCTGCCTACGATCACGATGCCAAAATGTGCTCTCTGAATATGATAGGGTCGCCGGCGGCTGATTTCACGTTTACGGATCTGGCCGGCAGACGGCACACGCTTTACAGCGTCAAGGCCGAGACGACTCTGCTGTTCTTCACCAACCCTGGCTGCCCGGCCTGTAAAGAGATTATCGAGAGCTTGACTTCTGACGTGAAGATCGCTGATCTGGTGGCTTCCGGCAGGCTCGCCGTGGTCAACGTTTACATCGATGACGAACTGGACAAATGGCGTGAATATGCTTCCGTTTACCCGAAGAACTGGTACAACGGCTACGACCAGAGTTATCTGATCCGCTCCGATGTCACCTACAACGTGCGGGCGATTCCGTCGCTCTATGTTCTTGATTCTGAGAAAAAAGTAATAATGAAGGACGCTCCTGTCGAGAATGTCCTCCCATATCTTGAAAATCTTAAATAACACTGAATATGAAAATCACCAAGGAACTTTGGGGCACGTCCCCTGACGGAAAGGAGATATTCCTTTATACTATTGAGAATGAAAGCGGTGCGTTCGTGCGCCTTTCAAGCGTTGGTGCCGGAATCGTTTCGATTGCCGTGCCGGACAAAGACGGTAAGATCGCCGACGTGGTTCTTGGCTACACCAAACCGGAGGATTACTTCGGAGATGGCCCTTGCGCCGGAAAATGCCCTGGACGCTACGCCAACCGTATCGCCCTCGGAAAGTTCACGCTTGACGAGGTGGAATATTCATTGCCGATCAACAATGGCCCTAACCATCTGCACGGTGGCCCGGATGGATTCCAAAATCAGGTTTGGGACAGCCGTGTCGAGGGTGATGCCGTTGAGTTCCAGTATTTTTCGCAGGACGGTGAGGCCGGATATCCTGGTAATCTGAAGGTTGTGGCACACTACGAGTGGAGCGAGGACAACACCCTCAAACTGACTTTCACGGCTCAGACCGACAAGGCGACCGTTGTCAACCTTACCAACCACGCCTATTTCAATTTGAACGGCGAGGGCAACGGGAATATTCTGGATCACGAGCTGAAGCTCAACGCCGAGGTCTATCTGCCGACAGACGAGACTCTGATTCCGGTTGGGGAGCCTGACCCTGTCGCTGGTACTCCGATGGATTTCAGGGAGTTCAAGAAGATCGGGGCTGAGATCAAGGTTGACTTCCCGGCTTTGAACTACGGCAAGGGCTACGATAATTGCTTTATGATCAATGACTATGAGGCTGGCCAGCTTCAGACTGCGGCTACGTTGCACTCTCCTTTGAGCGGCCGCCAGCTTGAGGTTTTGACCACCCAGCCGGCCGTTCAGATCTACACCGGCAACTGGCTTGAGGGATGTCCGGCCGGCAAGTGTGGCCGTGGCTACCACGACTACGAGGGTGTGGCCATCGAGTGCCAGCACAGCCCGGATTCGCCTAACAAGCCAGACTACCCGACAACGGTTCTTCGTTCTGGTGAGATTTTCAGCGAGGCTATCATCTGGGCGTTCTCGGTCAGGAAGTAGGTGCTTTTATAGGCTGGTACGCCTCGGTGCTTCGACAAGTTCAGCAACCGCAGGCTCAGCGACCAGCCTTTTTCGGTCACTACTGCACGCTTCGGTCACTGAGCCTGTCGAAGTGACCGAAGCGGCTATTACAATTTAGAATATTCACAAATGAAACAGTATCAGGATCTTCTGCGTCATATAATGGAGACCGGAGTGGTCAAGCACGACCGCACCGGTGTAGGCACGAAAAGCGTCTTCGGCTACCAGATGCGCTTCGACCTCTCCAAAGGTTTTCCGCTTCTCACGACCAAGAAAGTTCACCTGAAATCCATCATCTACGAGCTTCTGTGGTTCATCTCCGGCGACACCAACATCAAGTACCTCAAGGATCACGGTGTCTCCATCTGGGACGAGTGGGCCGACGAGAACGGTGACCTCGGCCCTGTCTATGGCCACCAATGGCGCTCATGGCCGGCACCTGACGGCCGTTCGATCGACCAGCTCACGCAAGTCGTGAATATGATCAAGAACAATCCTGATTCGAGGCGAATGCTCGTTACCGCCTGGAACCCTGGAGAGGTTGACAAGATGGCCCTGCCGCCTTGCCATTGCCTGTTCCAGTTCTATGTGGCCGAAGGCAAACTCTCCTGCCAGCTCTACCAGCGCAGCGCCGACACCTTCCTCGGTGTCCCGTTCAACATCGCCTCATACGCATTGCTGACGATGATGATCGCCCAGGTCTGCGGCCTGAAGCCCGGCGAGTTCATCCACACCACCGGCGACACCCACATCTACCTGAACCATTTCGATCAGGTCCGCGAGCAACTCACTCGTGAGCCCCGTCCGCTCCCGACAATGCGTATCAACCCCGATGTCAAAGACCTCTACGATTTCAAGTACGAGGACTTCACCCTCGAAGGCTACGACCCCTGGCCCGCCATCAAGGCCCCCGTCGCCGTCTGAGAAATAGGAAATCCGTGGCAGGTAACGTCCTGTCTTTCAGGAAAGTAAAACAAGGTTCTAGTGCTTGGTTTTGCACCGGAACTTTGTTTTTATCGTTCTCTGTCAGTACTTTAAGTGCCACGGCGTTTTTTTTGCTGTTTAAATAATTTTGGAAGTTTGAATATTTCCCGCTAAATTTGCAACAGCATTGATTGTGTGAGGGCATCTTCTATATGAGGATGCCTTTTTTCGTATATGGTTGTGAGGAAAATAACCTATTAATATATTCATACAATGATTGGATGGAACAAATCTGAGGCAGAGGCGAAGGCTTCAAAGGGAAGTTGGGCGAGCAAAGGAGTTCGCATTGATGTGTTCAAGAACAACTGCGCTATCTTTCGCGGTGGAGGGTATGTGACTGATTCAGGTAAGGTGGTGGAGATTCCGGTGGATGATCCTATGCTAGCTGGAACGAAGGTATATTCAAAGCCTTTCAGGATTGAAGAAAAGAAGGTTGAGGAAGGTGGAACGAAAACTGGGGTGATGAATGCAGATAGTTTTGATGTCGCTGAGAAGTTGATTTCAGAGGGAATGAATCCGGCTGTCTTGAATCTGGCCGATGCTTACAGTGCCTGTGGAATGTTGACGAAGGGATCCAAGGCTCAGGAGGAGAGTCTTTGCAGGGCCAGTACGCTTTCAAGGTCTTTGTACCAGTACTTCGACAAGAAATTCGCTGATCTGGTGAATGTCCGCTTTGTAGAGAGCGCCTACCCGATGGACATCAGGAATGGAGGAATATATTCACCTGAGGTCACAGTTTTCCGTCGGGCAGATGACTGGTTCCGTCTTCTTGACAAGCCTTTCAAGGTCGGGGTCATTTCTGTCGCCGCGCTGGACTTTAACGAGAAACACGGCAAGAACCTTGAATATAAGAGTCCTGGAGGGGGATTTACTCCGGAAGGTCTTGAGATAATGAAAGAAAAGGTCAGGACAATCTACAGAATAGGTCTTGACAATGGACACGACTCCCTCGTTCTGGGCGCTTTCGGTTGCGGGGCCTTCAATCTGAATCCTTCCACGGTCGCCGGAATATTCAGTGACATTCTTGAGGAAGATGAGTTCAGGAATATGTACAAGGCGGTTTATTTTGCCATTCTTGAGAGGGCTTCCGCTTCGGAGCCGACCGGTGCGATCGGTAAGTTCGCTTCATTTTACAGACTTTTCGGCGCCGGAAGGCTGAAGATTGTGAAGAAGTGCGCGGAGGAACTGGCCGCCTCGGTTCCAAAGGAATATTCCGTAGGCCAGAGAGTCAACCATAAGGTTTTCGGCCTCGGAACCATCGTTTCCGCAAGCGGAGACAGAGTGGAGGTGGATTTCGACTCCGCAGGCCGCAAGAGCTTGGCCGTAAGGCTCGCGAAACTGACTGAGATATTTGATTGAGATAATTAATGAAATATTAGTGACGGGTATAAACAATGAATAGGATTTTATTACTACCTTTGTGATGTATCAGGCGGATTGATGCGCCGGTGATACGTTTTACATAAGAGAGCGCTTAGCTTTTATTCCTTCGGTTGAATCTGGACAATTCAAAGTACAATGGGAATAACGGTTATCGCCCCGCGTTGGCTATAGTTGGGTTTCTCCCACATCATAGCAAAAGCGCGAGTCGAGGAATCCTATTCATTGTACGGCCCGTCCAGAGCCAAACCGAGAGTATGAGACCATTAGGCTCGTGCTTTTTTGTGTTGTGCGTAACCGCCGATTTTGACCGCCTGAAACTGGAACTGATAACATTAGAATCGTCAATCGGATTGGTAAATGAGAAAGAATACATATATGCTTCCTGGGTGGATGGCAGGACGCTACAACAAAGAGGAACGTTTGGCCATTATATTCAATAATCTTGCGGGTGAGACATACTTGTTTGAAGAGGACACTGCGGATTTGATGAAACTTTTGCTGGAGCAAGAGTATTATCAGGCGTTTTCCGCAGATGGACTTGCTGACAGGTTAGGTTGTTCGGAGGAGGATTTAGATCCGTTTTTGGACGAGCTTGCGGAGCAGCGTATATTGGTGAAAGAGATTCCGTCTTTGGATGATCTTGCGGCATTGAGAAACAAGGTAGTCGAAGCGAAGAGATCTTTCCTTAAGGAATCTGCCGGAACTGAAAAACTGCAATCGGTATTTGAACTCGTTGACACAGAGTATCGTGACAGAATTGAAAAATATGGAGTACCTTCATCTGTGTCAATAGAACTCACGTATGGATGCAATGAGATGTGCGTCCATTGCTATAATCCCAATTCGTCAAGAGAAAACTGCGTGGTGAAGAAGGTCGCGGATGATGAGCTTGCGACTGAAGATTATTTCTCTGTCTTGGACCAGTTGGCGGATATGGGTGTTCCCAAGGTCCTTTTCACTGGAGGAGATCCATTTGTGAAGAAAGACTTTATAAGGATTCTTCAATATGCCCACAAGAAAAAATTTGCTGTTGACATCTATACCAACGGTCAGTCCTTATACAATAACCCGGGATTATACGAACAGGTCGTGGCCTGTTTCCCTCACACGATAGGCTTGAGCCTTTACAGTGTGGAACCGGCTGTGCACGAGTCGGTCACGAGAGTCAAAGGGTCTTGTGAAAAGACAAAGGCTATAGCGGACAGGTTGTGTGTGGACGGGGTTGGAATGACGATCAAATGCCCGATAATGAGGATAAATAAAGAGTCCTACAAGGCAGTGTATGATTTTGCCATTTCACATAATGCTGTGCCGGAGTTTGAGGTCAACATCACCTCCAGCATTGACGGGGATGAATATGCGGTCAATAATCTGAGACTTACTGAGGAGGATTTCAGAACCGTGCTTGCCGATCCTGTGATTCCGTTGTCAACGGAAGGCAGTAGGGCGGAAAGGATAATGGACAGAACTCCGGAAATGCAGTTTTGCGGGGCAGGAGTTGACAGTTTCAACATCAAACCAGACGGAACTGTCTCGCCTTGCATAGCTTTCGGCCAGGAGTGTGGCAATGTCAAGAAAGCTCCTTTGACTACAATATGGAAAGAATCCAAGGAACTGAACCGTGTACGATCCTTGAGGTATAAGGACAGCGACAGGTGCGGGAAAGAAAGCTATTGCCGGTATTGCAACCGGTGCATCGGTCAGAGTTTTACGGAGAAAGGTGTCCCGGAGAACTACAGCACGGACAACTGCTTCATCGCAAAGATCCGAGAATCATTTATAGAAAAAGAGGAGAGTCTCGGCCTCCTGTAATGTGCTGAGATAAGTTTAAGCATTAAAAAACAAAGCAATGAAAAAGTTTCGTTTTTCCAAGAAGAGCGTGAATCTTTCTATGAGTGCTTGTCCAAAGGCCTCTGAGGGCACTTGTGGCATTATGTATAGAATGACTTGGTAACAAATGCTCTTTCAGGGCTGATACAATTGTGTGTCAGCCCTTTATCTTTAGAATTGAGTTGGTAATCTTAACTATATCTTACTGAATATGAATTATATCAATGATTATTTTGGCGGTCATAGAAATGACCCCAATGCCCGCTTTCTGTCATTTGACATCTGTCACAATTATTTCTTAAGCCATAAAGGAGTTGCCTCCAGTCCGGAGAACATCAATGAAAGCGTTATGACCCTTTGGGGGTATCTTTCCGGCTGGGGAATGTTGAGGGGCAGTGGTGCGTTACATAATAAGAATCCATACTACCTTAAAGGTGCGATAGAGGTGATAGACAAGTATGATGACTTGTTTGATGTCGATCTGCCTGATTATCCTAAAAGGAGCGACCTGATTGTAAAGTGCTATGATGATCTTGAAAGTTGTATGACGATTGAAGGAGCTACTAAAAAGGACAGCACAATCCCTTCACGGTTACTCTACTCATCACGAAGATTATGTTCGGAGTATTTTCCTGCATTCCGGCCATTGACGTGAATGTGTGGGATTATTTCAAAGAAATAGGATCATTGCGAACAATTCACAAGGCGATCGGAACCTTCGGCTCATTCTATGAAAGTCACAAGGATTTGTTGCAGCCGAGAAAGATAACCACGTCTGATTGGAATGGGCGTCCTTATGAGCGTATATTCAATTCAGCCAGACTTTTGGATATGTACGCCTATTCAGAAGGACAGAGTAAATGACAGGCGTTTCTGACATATTCCTAAGAAAACTCCTTGTGACTCCGTCGCCTTGTGGTGGAGAAGAAGGAATCGTTGGGATATTCACGGATTATCTCAAGGATGTCGGGAAGGTTGAGGTGGATTCAATGTACAACTCTTATTGTGTGTTGAATCCTGACTGTCCTGTACGGTTGATGATTGAGGCGCACAGCGATGAGGTTGGGCTTCAGGTTACGTACATTTCTGAGGACGGGTATGTCTATTTCCGAAGAAACGGTTATGTGGATGGCTTGACCTTGCTTGGACGAAAGGTCGTTATTGAAGGGGAAAATGGACCTGTTCTTGGTGTGATTGGAAAGAAACCTGTTCATCTGTCAGGAAATGATGAAGGTAAACCGGTTCCGGTTGAGGATATGTGGATGGACATCGGCGTGTCCAGCAGGAAGGAAGCAGAAGAGTTGATCCGCATAGGTGCTTTCGCGACCGTAGAAAGTGAGCCGGAATTTGTTGGAACAAGGCTTGTGTCAAGGGCTTTGGATGACAAGATAGGTGTTTTCATCATAGCGGAAGCTATGCGCCGCATGGCGGGGAAAATTTTGAAAATAGGAATATGCGCCTGCGCCGCCTCTCAGGAGGAGGTAGGAAGCCGTGGTGCGGTTGTGGCCGCGAACAAAATCAGTCCTGAATATGCGATTTGTGTGGACACTGGCTTCGCCACTGATTTTCCAGGTATGCCAGAGACGAAATATGGTGTGATGCATCTTGGAAAGGGGGTGGTCATCAATCACAATTGCGACAACAATAAAGAACTCGCCGGATTGCTCGTCTCTATCGCGGAGAGAGAAAGGATTCCGTACCAGAATTACACCAATCTCGCTCCGACGGGAGGTACGGACACATCTAACATTCAGATTACGGGAAAAGGGGTCAAGACTGCGTTGCTGTCTATCCCTTGCAGATATATGCACACGCCCGTGGAGGTGTGTGATTTGAGGGATGTCGAATCCGCCGTGGCACTCATCGTCAGCGTTGCGGAAGAATTGGCATCTAAATGAATATGAATGGAATAACAATTAATAACTAATTTGGTATGGAAAGAATCAATTATCCAAGTGAAGGATTGTATTACGAAGGAGAAGTGAAAGATGGAATGCCTGATGGTCAGGGGACCTTTTACTATGTTGACGGAAAACCTTACAAGGGTGGCTCCTTTGTTGGAGGTAAACTTCAGGGCAAAGGTTGGATGTATTTCGAGGATGGCTCTAACTACAAAGGTGAATTCAAGGATGACTTGCCTGATGGCTTGGGTAGAAGTTTTTCATCAGATGGAAAACTGACCTATGAGGGATACTATCTCAAGGGTGAACGTTCGGGAAAGGGAATTGAGTACTCGGACGGTATTATGATATATAGTGGGGACTTTTTGAACGGTAAGCATCACGGAAAGGGTACGGAGTTCAGTATTTTAGATCCAGAGAAAGTTACATTTGATGGAGAATTTAAGAATGGAATGAGGAGCCGAGGAAAATATTATAGTTCAGAGGGCTATCTGGTATTTGAGGGAGATTTCTATCTGGAGCCAGGTGACGGCTTGGGTTTTAAATCGGGCAGATTCTATGTGCCATCAGGATCAGGTGTTCTGGAGGGAAAATTTGGAGTGCCAACTTCTGACAAGACTATGCTCCAACAATTTACGGGTTATAAGGAAAACTACTGCGACTTTGAACTCACGCCGGACAGACAGGTGATGATGACAAATCGTGAGAGCGTCTATACTGGGAGACCTCATAGCGGCCGGTATGTAAAGGACGGAAAAGAAACGGATATTGTCGTTGAGTTTAGCACAAGAAAAGATCCTGTTTCAGGAAGATATTTAAGAACAGCTGCGTATGATGAGCATAATCCGTACAAGTTCTGTGAGCGATTTGACAGTAGAGGCGGTGTGGAATCTACTTTTGAGAACGGACACCTCATTGAGTACTATTTTTCGCTTGATAAAAACAAAACGGTCAAGTATCAAGGAGATGGAAAGTTAGAGTATCGTTACCCCCGTAGGCACGGAAAAGGAAAACTGTATGATGCGAATGGGCATCTGATTTATGAAGGCGAGTTCAAGGATGGGGAATACAATGGTCTCGGAAAGCAGTATGGTGAAGACGGACAGATAATTTATGAGGGGAAATTCCTCTGCGGAAAGCCGGAGGAGGAGTTCAAAAATTCTCCGGAATATTCGGCTTATCTGAAGAAGGTAGAGGAACGGAAGGCGGAGGCGGCTGCCGAGGCTCTTAAAGCAAAGAAAAAGGCGGAGGATGAAAAAAACGGCAAGATTGGATGCGTCATTATCTTAATTATTGTGATAATACTTGCCAATATTCTATGATGTCTTGAAAGACGATACTTGCTTTGATCCTTCCTTTGGTTCGATGGTCGTAATTAAAACGGGAGCATATTCCCTATAAAATGCTCCTGTCGTAGTGTAATTTAATCTCGACAGGAGCAATAACCTTGTGTTTTTGCTTCTGTCAAGGTTAAGGAATCCAATAGAATGTGAATTTTCTTAAAATTTGTTTCTTATAAGAAATAAAATTATCTTTGTAGAAAGATTTGTGCACTATGGGTGTTATATCGAGGTCGAAATATGCCAGTAAGGTGGATTCATGGATTGGAAAAGGGCAGATTATCGTTCTGGTCGGGCAGAGGCGAGTGGGGAAGAGTTTCGTGCTTAAAGATTTCATTGAAAGGCACAAAACTGAGACTGACGCCAACATCATCAGCATAGACAAGGAGAAGAAGTCTTTTGATGACATCAAGACTTATAATGATCTGAACTGGTATATTGATCAGAGGTTTGATTCCTGTAAACATAATTATATCCTGATTGACGAGGTTCAGGACATCTCGGAATGGGAAAGGACTGTAAGAAGTTACAGGACTGAGGATAACACAGACATCATTGTCACAGGAAGCAATTCTTCAATGCTTTCTTCAGACCTTGGCACCATCATCGGAGGACGGTATGAGGAGATACATATTCATTCATTGAATTATAGGGAGTTCCTGATATTCCATAATTTGGAGGACAGTGATTCTTCCTTGTCATTATTCCTGAATTACGGCGGACTTCCTGGCCTGAGCAGAGTGGGAATTGATGATGACGAGCATTGTTGGGAATATATAAGCGGAGTGTATAACACGGTGATGCTCAAGGATGTCATAGAAAGGCACGAAATCAGGAATCTGCCGTTTATGAATAATCTGGTTCGTTTTTTGGCGGACAATGTCGGAAAACTGAATTCTGCGAACAGCATTGCCAAGACTATGAAATCCTTGGGGCAGAGTGTGTCCACACGGGTTGTTCTTGAATATCTCGGCTACTTCGGAGAGGCTTATCTTTTGTACGATGCCCCGAGGTATGATATTCACGGAAAAAAAGTGTTTGAGTCCAATGACAAGGTCTATTTCGAGGACATCGGAATCCGGAATTTCATTGCCGGTGGAAACCGTGAGCAGGACATAGAAAAGGTTTTGGAGAATGTTGTCTATAATCAGTTGATTAATGACGGGTACAAGGTTCAGGTCGGTCAGTTAAGGGTAGGCGAGGTCGATTTCGTGTGCACAAAAACGGGAAAGACGGCTTATGTCCAAGTCTCTTACATCATTGCGGACGAGGAGACGAGAAAGAGGGAGTTCGGACGCTTGGAAAGCATCAATGACAACTACCCCAAATATGTCATATCCCTCACGCCTTTGGTGAAAAGAAATGATATGAACGGGATAATTCATCTGGGACTCAGGGAGTTCCTGATGAATGGGCTTTAGTTGAATATCATATATTGCACAAAGAATTGTGCAATATTATGGTGATAATGCACAAAAAAATGTGCGGCGCATTCCCCATATAATGCTTCCTTCGTAGTGTAAATTAACCTTGACGGGAGCATATAACCTTATTTTTGCTTCGGTTAAAGTTAAGCAACCTAATAGATCTCTCCGGCCCAAAGCATCTTGAAGAAATCACACACGTAGATGAGTTCGATATTCCCGGATTTTCGTGTGAGCCGATCGGTTGACACTAGAATCAGCCTTGCTTCCGGATGTTCTTCGGAAAAGCGGTTGAGTCCGGTCTTGTGCCTGGTTTGAACATCGTCGGTGGATTTTATCTCAATCGCCACTTGGGCGTCACCGAGGATAGCATCTACCTCAATGTCTGAATATGTGTGCCAATATGAAAGATCTTTTTTCCTGTCGCTGTAACCCAAATATGCAATAAGTTCCTGCATTACCAGATGCTCAAACGCATGTCCGTATTCAGGAGTGCCGGCTCTCAAATTATTCCTTCCCATCAGGTAATTAACAATCCCGACATCAAAGTAGTAAAACTTCGGGGCTTGTGTCAGTTTTCTTTTGATCACTTTTCGGTAGGCCGGAATCTCATAACCGATTAGCGTGTCATAGAGTATTTGGAAATATGCCTTGACTGTGTTCGCCGCCACACCACAATCTGACGCGATGTTCTCATAGTTGATGATTTCACCATCGCTTATCGCCGCCACTTCCATAAATCTTTCGAATATTCCGATGTCTTTGACGGCAGCTTCCTCAAGAATCTCTTCATTGAGGTAAACCTCGACATATCCCTTCAATCGCCTTACAGCATTGTCAACCATGTAATGCCGTGGAATCATCCCGTTTTGTATGGCTCTGGAAAGGTTATAGTCTGGAATTTCGGCACTTACAAGAGGAAACAGAGTCTCTGGGACCGCGCGTCCTCCCAACGTGTTCGCTCCGCTTTTTTTTAGTTTTCTGGCACTCGAACCGCTTAGTATGAAATAGAGGCCTTTCTCTACCATCAAGCTATGAACAGTATCCAAAAGGTCCGGTACTTTTTGAATCTCGTCAACTATCACAAGTGTCTTTTCGGGATATTTGTAGAGGGCTTCTTTGAATAATTCCGGTTTGCGTTGAAAGCGTTTCCTCAAGTCAGAATCAAGCAAGTCAAAATACACCGCATCCTTAAACCTCTCCTTGAGAAGCGTGGATTTCCCTACCTGACGGGCACCGAACAGAAACATTCCTTCGTCCAAACGCCATTCAATATTGAATATCCTATTGTACATTGCATTAATTGTTTTTCCGTTATATATTGTTGCGGATTTTTTAGAAATAACCGCAACAATGTTGCGAATATAACAATATTATTGCAAAAGCCAAGTGGTTGTTTGTCGTTGCGTTAATATGTAGTCTTACTTTGGCTTCTGTCAAGGTTAAACCTGACGCCTCAACTGAAAATATTGGGAATTATTATTATCGCAAAGCGTTAATTACGATTGGCTATGTATTACAGCAGACTTGTAGAAAAGGTTGTTTTTCTCTAAAAGAGAATGTCGGGAGTTTGTTTATTTAAAAATACCGCACAAATTTTTGTGCGATATTGTAATAAAAACGCACAAAAAAAATGTGCAAGAAAATCCATTGCCGACCGTGTCCGAGGCGACTCTATCATTCCGCGCGGATGGTGTCGGCCGGGTTGGAGTGGGCGGCGTGGAGGGTCTGAAAGAAGATCGAGATGAGGGCGATGAGGAGCGATACGGCTCCGGAGGCTATGAATATCCACGGGCTCAGACCTATGCGGTACGAGAAGCCTTCCAGCCACTTGTCCATCACGAACCACGAGAGCGGGACGGCGAAGATGAACGACACCAGAAGCGGGGCGCAGAACTTTGTCAGAAGCAGGGAGAGAACCTCGTTCGTGGTGCTGCCCA
>CAVBMN010000044.1:0-18799 GCA_963596515.1 bacterium | reverse complement strand
TGTGCCGCAGCTTGAGCTCATACGGCTCGAAACTCAGCTTCATTCTTGCCGAGCCACCTACTTTGTATGGTTTAGGAATATTATTGCCTCCCTCATTGCCGGCGCATCCTGTGATGAGCCCTCCAGTTCCGATGAGAAGTCCGCTTCCGGCAGTCGCCAGCCCCGCGGTCTTAAGAAAATCCCTGCGTTTCATTATGTCTGAATTTTATATGAAGATACTCTATTATTATTTTAAATTATTTTGCCATATTCTCATTTACGGTCTAAAGTTCGACTTAACATTGTGAGTTCGACTAAATCTTAAATTAAATGCTAATACTTTATAATCAAATATTTGCCTTGTCGTTTTGATGAATGTACTAATTGTGTTTCGACTAAAGTTCGACTAAAGTTCGACTAAGATCCACTTTTTGCCTTCCGTTAGTTTAATGGTTCCATTTTTCTTTAGAGTTGATAGTAAGTTGCCGATTTTACGGCTTTTTTGCTCATCTGTCAAAATGTCGGATAACTTAGACCTAAGTAACGTGTTCAGCTCTCCTCTGGTGGCTCCTCCGAATGAATGTAGATATGAGATGATCATATCCTTGAAGTGGTTGTCATTAAAGCTCCTGTTCTTGATGTATTCTGTCTTCAACTCGTCATTATCAGCGGTTTTTGCTACATATTCAGATAGAAACAACTTTGGATAACGTCCTTCCACAAGATGGCGCTTCCTCAAATGCGCGGCGGTTTCCTTGTCAATTATTTCGTGCTTTTGCACCGTATCCAATGCTATGCAGTCAAATAATGAGAGATCCGGATTTGCTTTTAGCAATCTATAGTACTTTTCATCGAGGATCTTGCCGTAGATTCTCACAGTGACCTCTTTCTTTGCTTGGTCAATCTGATAATCAGGCATCGGGAAGAATCGCTTCCGCTGTTCTGTGAACACCTTACGTATTCCTCTTCCAATCGTGTCTATCATATTGAAGTTTACCATCCCTTGGCATAAGATATAGTTCCTGTAGAACTTCTGTGGACCATTCTGCTCAATTGCGTTTTTGACGGATCCAGGCAAGAAGAAACCTCCATTGGCGAAAGTTATCGAATTAGGCTCTTCAACCATAGTGATACGTTCTTGCATAGTATAATCCTGATGAGCTATACAATTGTGAAGCACTTCGCGGATACTATAGTCATCGTATTGTTTGACAACGTCAGGAAATAAAGTTCCTCCAGGCAGAATACGTTGGTTAAGATTCCTGATCTTTGACAGTGCGTCGTTGACTGTCAGAATGAAAGGTATTGAGAAATGTTCGTAGTCTATTTTCTCGTTGTGTTCATCAACAAGCACCCAGGTGATGGTAGCCACGGCAGGGCTGATCAAGTGACAGGAAGTTTTTTTGCCCAAGAGTAAGATTGCGGCTCGTGTCAATTTCCCTTTTATGGCCACACCTGCGTGACATAGCAATTCCATATCGTCCCAAGTATCTATTTCTTCGGCTAAACGAGGATGTATGGTCTTATATTCACTGCGAGCTTTTTCCAAAGCCTTGATGTCAAGATCGTTCAATGTTGCATTTGGAACAATCTCCGCAGACCAGTCAAAAGCCGGGCTGTTTTCTTCAAGAATAGCATTAAGCCTTTCCTGGGTTAGTTCGACCAGAGAATCCTCTATGCGTTGCCAAGCCTTATTATGGGCATAGACAGGAAGTTTCGGGCGGTGTTTGGGTATGTGTATAACCCATATCTTTTTGCCGGTGTCATCAGTGACAAATTCTTCTACATCAAGTCCTTCTGTAGAAAGGTTCACGCAACGTTCTCCCAATCTCAGAATCGCTTTCTGGCGGTCATAATTATATGTGTCAGTCCCTATAATCTCCAATGTTTTGTCCTGAACGCCTATTACAAGATTACCTCCTTCCATATTGGCGATAGCGGACACGTACGAGATGACATCGTCCTTCTCGTCTCCACAAAAAGAGTTCTTCAAGTTCTTGAACTCTTTCCATTCGCATCGCGCATTCTCCTGCGGATATTCGTGAAGAAGGTATTGTTGCAGTTCTTGTTCAAGCATTGAGTTAACTTATTTTATCGATTCTATGAATGCTGTCATCTGTGGCACCTTGCTGAGGGCCGAGTGGAAGAGCTTCATCTGATTGCGGGTGCGCACAAGGTTGTGCTCGGGGTACTTGATCTTGTAGTAGGTGTCGCCGTTTATGTAGTCGGCGAAGAAGCGGACGGCCTGCATAAACGGGAACAGGCAGGCGGCGTAAGGCAGATTCTCCCTCTCAATCGGGGTCAGGAACGGCTTCGTGCCTTTCAGATAACCTCTTGTGAAAGCCTTGAATATCTCCATATCGAAATCGACCTTCTCCAGCTCAGGAGAATCCTCTGCAACCGGATTGGCTGCCGTGCGGAGGAAGTCCCCGAAGTCCGAGAACACATAACTCGGCATTACCGTGTCCAGATCGATGACACACAGGATCTTGCCGTCCTTGTCGAACATCATATTGTTGACCTTGGTGTCGCAGTGGCATATTCTTTTAGGAAGTTTGCCCTCACGGTGCAGTTGCTCGGCCTTGCACATCTGGATTCCGTACTTGTCGATGTCCTCAAGAATCTTGTGAAGTTCCTGCCCTTCGGTCTTGTCATCGGCGTGCAGACGACCGGCCTTGTCCTCTCTTACCGCTTCGACCAACTGCCTGAGTCTAAGCTCCATATTGTGGAAGTCAGGAATAGTCTCTCCAAGGGTGTCAGGAATGTCGGCAAGCATAGCCTCGAAGTTACCGAAAGCCTCGCCGGCATATTCGGAATACTCCGGATTGACGGTCTCATAGGTGTAGGCATCTTCAATGAACACCGACACCCTCCAGTACTTTCCGTCCTCAAGGCAGTAGGTTCTCGGCTTGTCGCTCATCAGCGCCTCCAATCTCTCTCCCTCTGACTTCAATGGGATGAACCTCAGTACCTTGCGGTCGATGTCTTCCGCACCTTCCGCCTCTAATTTCTTACGAATGTGTCTGGTCACGGCCTCGATGTTGCTCTGGAGCAGATCCACGTCCGTGAAGATTGCGTTGTTGATCCTTTGAAGCACATAATCCGGTGCGTCACCCTCAGTGACAACCTTATAAGTGTCGTTGATCAACCCGTTGCCCAAAGGCTTTATCTCCTTGACTTCGCCCTCAATGGCGAAAAGTTCCACTATTTTTTTCAGATCTGTCATAGTTAGTGTCATTTAAAAAAATATCAATCTCAAAGATAACCATTTCAATCAGGAATTTCAAGCGTTCGTCCAATCATTTGAATATGAAAATTGTTATTTTTGTGGCTGTCTCTTCACCGTTTGCGGGAAAGTGACTTTGCAATGGCTTTTGAAAGAGAGATAATTTTTACAAGAGTTGAGTCGTTATGGAACTTTATGAATATGCCCGTCCGGCGCTGATGGCCGGAAAGAAGATACTCTACGTGCACGGATTCGCGTCAAGCGGCCAGAACGGAAGCGTCAAGACGCTGAGGTTGCTGATGCCACAGGCGGAGGTCGTTGCGCCAGACCTGCCGGTTGAACCTATTGAAGCGATGGAACTTTTAAGGAATATAACCGCTTCGGAAAAGCCGGACCTCGTCATCGGGACCTCAATGGGGGCAATGTGCGCCGAAATGCTCTACGGAGTGGACAGAATCCTTGTGAACCCGGCGTTTCAACTGGCAGACACTCTGCTGAAAAACAATGGCTTGGGCAGGCAGGAATATCACAACCCACGCCTGGACGGAGAGACATCGTTCCTGGTCACGAAGACCCTCCTTGAGCATTTCCGTGAGGTCAGCTCACATTGTTTCGAGCGTGCGGTGGAGGATCAGGACAAGGTCTTCGGCCTTTACGGGATACACGATACATTGGTTCACACTTTCGACATTTTCAGTGAGCATTATTCTCAAGCGATAAGGTTCGACGGAGAGCATCACCTCAATGACAATGCTATCCTCCATTCCGTTCTTCCTGTCATCCAATGGATTGACGACAGACAGAGAAATATTCAGAGACCTGTTCTCTTTATCTCTTTGAGTGACAGGATCATCAATCATTCAAGCGGTTTCGCCAAGTCCGTCGCCGCGCTTGCCGTGAACTATGATGTCCACATTGTCGCCGGTGTTCCGTACAACACTCCGGAACTTTGTCAGAAGGTCGTGAACTGGTGCGAGGCCAATCTCGGTGTTCCTGTCTGGAACCGTGTGACGATCACGAATCACAAGAACCTCCTTCTTGCCGACTATCTGATTGATGCCGAGCCGGAAGCCAATGGCGGCAATGACTTTATGGGCACGATGATTCATTTCGGATCCGATGCGTTCAAGACCTGGGAGGATGTCCTGACCTATTTCGACCGCCTTGGCGGACAATAGTAACCGGCCGCTGTGGTTCGGCAGGCTCACCAACCAGACGTGTATCGGTCGCTGAGCCTGTCGAAGCGCCAGGAACTAGAGTTAGTCTCGACAGATTCATCAACCATCGAAACGATTATCCCACAACAAAATAAATTATGAATATGAAGTTACAATGCGTCATCATCACTTGTGTCCTTTGCCTCATCTCCGCCTTTGCCACCTTCGCTCAGACAACCGGCCTGTATGCCTATGACGGCGGCTATTTCATCAAGAACGGCAATTCCTGGGAGGAATACCGCCCTGATTTCCAGGAAGGTGTCTGGGCGACCTACGAGCAGTACAACGAGGAGGCGAATTTCTATAATATCCAGAATTCCCAATGTGTCGTCAGCGTGCCCAAATCCGCCGTCAACAAGTTCTATTACGCCAAGCCTGGCGAGGAATGGCAGCCTATCTACAACACCAAGGAGATTTATGAATATATGCCTGATTCCGGCCGTGATATATATTGCTATCAAGGAGGTTACTTCGTCCGTGACGGCCTCGCGTGGAGGGAATATCGTCCTGGGGTCAAGCACGAGTTGTGGGCAAACTATGAGCAGAAAAGTGCCAATGAATATTTCTTTTTCATAGGCAACGAAAGCAATGATGTGGCGATCCCGCGCTCGGACTCCGGAGAGAACATATTCCTGTCAAAGGATGGGAATTGGACTCCGATATATTCAATGACAGGCATTTATGATGGGGCGAAAGGGTATGAATATTCAATGGAGTTCAAATGGTGGCACGCTTATGACGCTGAGAGAATGGAATATGGTGACAGCGTGTCACGGGCGTCGCGTGTTTGCTTCAACGCTGACGGACGTGGCGAGGTGAGATATTCAGGGAACAGGTTTCCGTTTCAGGCGAAGGCCTTCAATCTGTATGAGAACACCAGATTTTTTGACCAGGACCCATTGTTCGGATTCCTGTTTGGGTTTGCGGCTCCGGATGAGGGATTCGTGTTCTATGGTGATGAGGATGGCTTTTCCGAGCTCCTCACCTATGTCGATGATTCTTACGGCGGAATCTGTGTGCTCCATCGGATTCCGGGAATGGAAAAGGCCAAACTGTCCGGCGGCCGGAACACAGATGTCGGGGAGAAAGTCCATTCTATGATAGAGGAAAACCTTCCGGAAACCACAGAATGACAGCTTTCATCGAGGCCGAAGGACGGTGATTTTTGCTAAACAATATGTATAATAACCAACTAACCTTGCCGGAAAGCGTTCCCTTGCGTTTTTTTATTTGGATTTCTTAACCGACTTCGATGATTTTTGGATTACTATTGTTATCTTTACAGTGTTAAAAACGTATTAGTAACACTAATTATACATATTGTTTAACTCAACTCTAATCACTCAGATGAAGAAAGTCTTTTTCTTGCTCGTCTCGTTGCTGTTCGCAGTCAATGCGTTGGCGCAGACAACAGTCAAGGGCGTGGTTGTCGATTCCGCCAATCAGCCCCTCATCGGTGCAGGCATCGTCCAAGTAGGAAAGGCCACCAATGGAACAGTAAGTGACATTGACGGCTCGTTCACTTTGAATGTCCCTGCCACCGCATCTCTTCAGGTCTCCTGTATCGGTTACACGACAAAGGTCGTGAACATTGAAGGCAGGACCCAACTTACCATTATTCTTGAAGAAAACACTGAACTTCTTGATGATGTGGTCGTCGTAGCGTTCGGCCAGATGAAAAAGGAGGCCTTTACGGGATCGGCCGGTACGATGAAATCCGAGGAACTTGCGAAAGTACAGGTGACCAACGCCGCTTCTGCTCTTGCTGGACGTGTGGCCGGTCTTCAGATCAACAACTCTTCATCTCAGCTTGGTTCCTCGCCAAGCATTACGATTCGTGGTGTCAGCTCCATCTCTTCCGGCACTGAGCCTCTTATCGTTGTCGATGGTATGCCTTTCGACGGAGATCTCAGTCTTATCAACACCAATGACATAGAGACGATGACTGTCTTGAAGGATGCCGCGTCCAACGCTCTCTACGGAGCCCGTGGAGCCAATGGTGTGATTATGATCACGACCAAGCGCGCGACTTCCTCCGACGCGAAAATCACCTTTGATGCCAAGTGGGGAGTGAACCAGAAGGGACTCCGGAACTATAAGACCACCAATGCGCAGGAGTTCTTCGAGACATATTATAATATGCTTTACAACACCTATGTCAAGGAGGAAGGAGCGACAGCCGAGTCCGCCCACAAGAAGGCCAATGCTGGTCTTTTCGATTCCGGTATCGGTCCAGGCTATGTACCTTACACTGTGCCGACAGGGCAGGACTTCATCCTTGCAGGTGGCAGAATGAACCCCGACGCTGTAGAGGGCGCGTTCCACAATTTCAACGGAAAGACCTACTGGATTCAGGCCGATGATTGGGAGAAGGAAGGTCTTCAGTCCGGCTTCCGTCAGGAGTACAACCTCAGCGCGTCCGGCCGCTCGGACAAGATGAACATCTATGGCTCACTCGGTTATCTCGATCAGGAAGGTATTCAGGAAGGTTCCTCACAGACCCGTCTGACCGCCCGTCTGAAGGCCGACTATCAGGCCAAGAAGTGGCTCAAGATCGGAGGAAACTTCAACTATACCAAGTATGAATATGCACAGACCTCCGAAGGTACAATCGGTACCGGAACCATCTGGAGCATCATCAAGACCCAGGCTCCTATCTATCCGGTTTACATCCGTGACGCCAATGGCAACATTATGACCGACAACACAGGCCGTCAGGTCTATGACTTCGCCAATAGCCAGTTGGGAGACCTCAGCCGCGCTGGCGGCACCGGCGGTAACGCCATATTCGCCAACAAATACCGCGTCTCCAAGACCACCGGAAACTCCTTCATCGCAAGCGGTTACGCTGACATCAAACTCTTCCCTGACCTCACTCTCACAATCAACGGCAATGCCTACGACTACGACCGCAGAGGCCTTTACACGGAAGACCCTTACACCGACAAGTACACGTCTGGTTCAAACAACGGTTACCTGTCGAAGTCATCCTCACGCACTTTCACCTACAATGCCCAGCAGCTCCTTAACTACCATAAGGTGATAAACAACACCCACGACATCAGCGTGATGCTCGGCCACGAATACTACAACTATCTTTATGAATATATTGGAGCGTCTGGCTACAACTTCGGTATTGATGGTGCCACCGAACTCTCCCAGATGCTGAATAAGAACGGAGATCCGTATTCATATTCAAATGCTTACAACAACGAAGGATTCTTCTTCCGCGGAATGTACAGCTACGGCAACAAGTATTTTGGCTCGCTTTCGTTCCGTCGTGATGCATCCTCTCGCTTCGACAAGGATTACCGCTGGGGTAACTTCTGGTCGGCCGGAGCCGCCTGGATTCTTTCCAAGGAAGACTTCTTCGATGTTGATTGGGTGGATGAGCTCAAGATCAAGGCTTCCATCGGTAGTCAGGGTAACGACAACATTGGCAATTTCCTCTATGCTGACAACTACACGATTGTCAACAACAATAACTCCGTAGCCTACCAGTGGCTCCAGAAGGGTACCAAGGACATCACCTGGGAGACCAACACGAACATCAACACAGGACTGGAGTTCAGTCTTTGGAAAGGCCGTCTCAGCGGTAGCCTCGACTACTTCTACCGCAAGACCACGGATATGCTCTTCACCCTCAGCACACCTCCGTCAGTCGGCTATACAAGCTACTGTCTGAATATGGGTGATATGCGCAACTCGGGTCTGGAGCTTGTCCTCAGCGCCGACATCATCCGGACAAAGGATATCTCCTGGGGCGTGGACTTCAACATCTCACACATCAAGAACAAGGTGCTCTCCCTCCCGGACGAGATCAAGACCACCGAGATCGAGGGCTACAACGGCTATGTGAATGACGATCCTTCCTTCGTCTCCAAGTACAAGTACTTCGTGGCCGAGGGCCTTTCCCTCTACACTTGGTACCTTCCTAAATATGCCGGTGTGGATTCTGAGACCGGTGAGGCGTTGTTCTACAAGGATGTCACCGATGAGGCCACAGGCGTGGTCACCAGAGAGACGACCAAGAATGCGAGCGATGCCACTGAATATCTCTGCGGCGATGCGCTTCCTAAGTTCCAGGGTGGTCTCTCGACCTCCTTCAGGTACAAGAACTTCGACTTCTCCGTGCAGACGACATTCCAGCTTGGAGGTAAGGGATATGATTATGTTTATCAGGTTCTTATGCATTCCGGTGGACAGACCGGAACGACCTGGCACAAGGATATGCTTAACGCTTGGACCGAAAGCAATCATTCAGACATCCCTGCTCTCCGCTATTCCAATACCTACGGCCAGTCTCCTCGTTCGGACAGGTTCCTTACCAGCACGAGCTACCTCAGTCTTCAGAACGTGAACATCGGTTACACTCTTCCATCCAAGTTCACCCAGAAGTTCAATGTGGCTTCCGTAAGGGTTTACTTCTCAGGAGAGAACCTCGGCTTCATCTCGGCCAGAAGAGGATTTGACCCTCGTTACGCGATCGGTGGTTACACCAATTCCGAGCTTTATTCCCCAATCCGCACCCTGTCAGGCGGTATCACCTTAACTTTCTAATAACAAAGATAATATGAAAATCAATATAGCGTTAGCTTCAGCCACGGCTGCTTTGGTTTGCCTTTCCTCTTGTATGCAGGAGGTGCTTCCGACAGAATCTGTGATCTCGGACCAGATCGGTCAGTCGGCTTCCGCCCTTGACGGTATGGTCAATTCCATCTACACCAATATGGTGGGCTACAAGAATGATGACGGTGGCATCGAGACCATCTCTTATGGAAGTATGCGTGTCCAGCTTGAGCACTCCACGACTATGATGGTCTGCCCTGGCTACAACGGATTCAACACGATGGGAGCCTGGACACAGGGTGCTGTCTCGGCCAGTGGCTCTAACCGCGGTATCTATCCTACATACCTCTATTACGGCTACATCAAGACCGTCAACGATGTGATCGGAATGATCGACACTGACACCGCCACTGAGGAAATGCTTGTGGATCTGGGAATATGCTATGCCTACAGGGCTTTGTACTATATGGACCTTGTGCAGATTATGGAGTACAAGAAACCGCTTGACTCAAGGTACACATACGTGGATCCCAAAAGCGACCTCAGTAACCTTGGCGTTCCGATCGTGACCGACAAGACCACGACCCAGGAGGCTTCCAACAATCCGCGCGCGACTGTGGACGAGGTTTATGACCTGATCCTCTCAGACCTTGCCGAGGCCGAGAAATATCTTGCCGGCTACACACGCAAGGACAAGGTTGAGCCTAACCTCGCTGTTGTCTATGGCCTTTTCGCCCGTGCCTACACCAACCTGGCCTCACGTACCGAACGCGCCGCGAAGTACACCGCCAAGGCTGACTACTGGAAGAAAGCGGGTGAATATGCCGACAAGGCCATCGCCCAGTCAGGCTGCACACCTCTCACCGAGGCACAGTGGACTGACCCGAAGACCGGTTTCAACAATCGTAACTCGCAGAATTCCTGGATGCTCGCCACCCACATTGATCCTAACAACACGACAGCCGCCACTGACGGGTCTTTCGTCTATGCTATGATTATGGGCACTGAGACCACGTTCTCTGTCTATGGATGGCGTGTAGGCCGCTCGCTTGACCGCGCCGCTTATGACAGACTTTCCGACAACGACTGGCGTAAGAAATCCTGGCTCGGGCCGGAGTTCTTCTATGAGTCGAAGAATCAGAAGCCTGGTGCTGAGTACCTTGTCGAGAAGGATGCGGCAGGTAATCTGATCAATAACAAATGGGCGACAGCCGGCAACAATAAGAGCACAGAGCAGGCCGACTGGAGTGATGATCCTGGCAAATATCAGTTCAGCAACTCCGCCTCTTGGGTTCGCTCACGCATCAACACGAGTTATGGTTTCAAGGCTTGGCCTTGGCTCTATGTCAACCTTAAGTTCCGTCCTAACGAGGGTAACTACAACACTTACGAGGTCGGCGGTGCGACAGACTTCCCGATTATGCGTGTGGAAGAAATGTACTTCCTGAAAGCAGAGGCTGAGCTGAATACCACCGGTGTGGCCGCCGCCAAGGCCACCCTTGAAGGTCTCATCAAGACACGTAACAGCACTTATACCTGCACGGCTACCGCTAAGAAGGATGTTTATGAGGAACTTATGTTCCAGAAGGGCATCGAGTTCTGGGGTGAGGGCATCAACTACTTCGACAACAAGCGTCTTGAGACCGGATGCCATCGCTGGTATCCAGGTGCAAGTGTTGAGAGAGCGGCTCACGCCATTGATATGAACAGAATCCATCCTGGTTGGACTCCTGGCTTCAACAACGCCGAACTCAACGGTAATAGGGCGGTTTACGATTTCAACAATCCTTACACGACTTACAGCACCTACACAACCGCACTTCGTACCAACGATGAGATTATGAGCCACTATGGTGAAGCCATCGAGGTTGAGGGGCACAAGTTCTTTGACACTGAAAAGTTTGAATAATGTCACGGTTCCGTCATTGGAACCCACAAATCAAGATAACAATGAGATCAGTAAAAACAATATTCGCATCCCTTGCGGCACTCGCGGTTCTTTGCTCGGCCTGCAAGAAGGATGACAACACTTCCGGATCAAGTACCGAGTGCTATTTCTTCCAGGAGACATTCTCGTTCAATGTCACTTCCAACCCGGAGATAGAGATCCCGGTTGTCCGTCTTGGCACAGACGGTGATGTGAGCGTGAATGTTTCGGCCACAGGATCTTCCGTCTTTAATGTTCCTTCTACAGTGACTATCAAAGACGGAGAGAGGGTCGGCAACCTTGTGGTGACATACGACAAGTCTCAGCTTTCTTTCAACGAGACCTACGAGTTGAACCTTTCAATCTCAGACTACACGTCCCTTTTCGGTTACGGCAAGGCCGTCGCCACGATCGAGTATCCGACCTCTTATTATGAATATGGTAAAGGCACCATCGAGGAAGGCTGGTGGGGCGAGCAGGAGGACAAGGTTATGTACGTCCGTGACTACGCCAAAAATGTTCTCCAGTGCTACCTCCCTGATTGCTGGGGACACGACACCGGTGCCGGTTACGATGTGCAGGATTACATCTTCTACTGGAATACCGAGACCAACAAGGTCTATGTGCCTCTTCAGTATATGGGCACGACGGGCAGCAGCGACAAGATCCAATGGAACATCGCTGATCGTGGTGTCCTTGCCTGTATGTTCGGAGGCCCGAACCACAAGGAGGGAAGTGCGGCTTGGATGAGCTATGTCGATGACTGGTACAAAAACGCAGGTCTGACACAGCCTTACTATGATCCGGCCAAGAAGGCATTCTACCTTTCTGACACGGCGGCCGTTGATCCGGCGACCGGCAAGGTTGTCTATGGCACGGCCGGAACGTTCGATGTGTTCAAACTCTCTGAATAGAAAATCTCGGGTATATTCATCGACCGGTCTGGCAGTCAAGTCAGGCCGGTTTTTTCATATTCTTGAATATCCGGAAATGAACTGCCATATTTTGGCATTGTGTCGCAATATCTTTGCACAGTTGAAAAAGATGCACGGATTATGAGACACAAGACTTTGATTCAATCTATGAATTCGGTGATCACTACCCTCAAGGTCAAGGGAAGTGACGGTGAGGAGACATTGTCTTTGACTGCGGACAGGATAAAACTGGTGGCGATCGACATCCGTAACCTTATGAAGCGGCTTGAGCTTACGGCGGACCAGGTCATCCTGTTCTCTGCCATAATGGAAAAGTCGTCCTCCTATAGATTGGAACAGAGTGACTTGGCGGAATTTATGGGACTGAGCTACCTTGAGTTCCTCCAGTATAGTGATGACCTTAAGGTGTTGGCTGACAAGTGGCTTATCAGGGTCAAGTCGGATCGTAACAATATCCGGGTCCCGGACGAGGTTGTCAAGGCGATCACAAGTGACAGTGAATATTGCAAGCCGGGCACGGAATGGTACACGGCTGTGGGTGTTCTTAGGCGCTTCAAGCAACTTTTCAAACTCCGCGAGGCCAACGAACTGGAATTCGATCCGATGCTCAGGGAATTGGATGCCTTGGTTCAGGACAATCCGAAAACATCGGTCGCGTCTGCGATCAGGAAATATGGAGTTTTGGACGGGGAGAAACATTTGTCAAATAGCGAACGCGTCGTCTTTTATGCGCTGTGCTACAGATATTTCAGCGAGGATGACGATATGGTCGGATGGCACGATCTGGAGGACATTTTCGGAGAGGAGCACGAAGATGATTTTGATGTGCTCAAGGCGAGATATTCCAGAGAGGAACTGGAACTTCAGGAGAAAGGCTTGATTGAATATTCCTCAGAGAACGGAATCAAATCCAAGGATTTCTTCAAGATCAAGGACTCGGTCAAGGAAGAGATATTCAGAGAAGCGGGAGGGTTGAGGAAGACGCAGAAGACCGTGGCCGGAACGATTGACTTCAAGACCATCAAAGAGAAGAAACTGTTCTATGGTGAGGAAGAGGGCCGCAAGGTGGGCACATTGAGGGGCATTTTGTCCGAGGAACGGTATGTCCAGGTCAAGAAGGCGTTGTCTGATAAGGGAATGCGTACCGGATTCACCTGCCTGTTTTACGGATCTCCTGGAACCGGAAAGACGGAGACTGTCTATCAGCTTGCAAGAGAGACCGGAAGGATGATCGTCTCGGTCGATGTCACAAAGATCAAGGATTGCTTCGTGGGGGAGAGCGAGAAGAACATCAAGAGCCTTTTCGACAGTTATCGCGAGTTGGTGAACAGTTCGGATGTCGCTCCGATTTTGCTCTTCAACGAGGCTGACGCGGTTTTCGGAGTCAGGAAGGAAGGCGCGACAAGCGCGGTGGACAAGATGGAGAATAGCATCCAGAACATCATCCTTCAAGAGATGGAGAATCTGGACGGAATCCTTATCGCCACTACCAATCTTACCGACAATCTGGACAAGGCGTTCGAAAGGCGGTTTCTTTACAAGATCAGGTTCGGAAGACCGTCAAAAGAAGC
The DNA here is from genome assembly GCA_963596515.1 of bacterium. Classification (GTDB taxonomy): domain Bacteria; phylum Bacteroidota; class Bacteroidia; order Bacteroidales; family UBA932; genus Cryptobacteroides. The sequence goes on along the minus strand of CAVBMN010000044.1, from coordinate 5,375 downwards.
CAGGGCGAAGATATGGGCCTCAATGATTCCGGAATTGTCTGCTGATGAGGCGCTTTCGCTGTCGGAAAACTACGATCTCTCCGGCGGGCAGATCGAGAATATCTGCCGCAAGAGGGCAGTCCAGTCCATCCTTACGGGAGAGGAACCTACTTTCGAGGAGATCCGGTCGTATTGTGACGATGAAAGGATCTCGTCAGAAAGACCTGTCCGCAGGATCGGTTTCTGTACCTACCGGTCAGAAGGGAATACCACGCCTGCCTGACGGCGGATCTCGTCAAGGATCTCGGCGGTGATGAGTGATGTCTCCAGACTGTTGACTGAGGATTCCAAACGTCCGGACTCTAGCACATCGATAAATTCACGGAACTCGCAAAGGTACTCATCGGCATCAACCGGGACGGAGATGTCTTCTGCCTGCGGCCCGGATGCCCTTCCGGAAGTCGGTGCGCCTCGTCTTGTCATCTCGGCGTGGCGGCAGATGTGGATCTGATCCAGCGAAAGGATTCCTCCGTCGCAGGAAATCTCCGTGCAAAGCCGCGAATCCGCTATCTTTGAATATATTACCGTGGCGCTCATACCTTCATATTCAAAGATCACGCTTCCTTGTAAGTCAATTCGTTTCCATTGGCTCGATGCTTCGACAGGCTCAGCATCCGCTTTTGCCGTCACGCCACCACGGTCGCTGAGCTTGTCGCTTCGGTCACTGAGCCCTCCACCACGGTCGCTGAGCTTGCCGAAGCGCCCGTTTCTCACCGGCACTTCACAGGTCGTGACGTTGGCCTTGATTCCTTTAGGACGACCGAAAAGCGAGACCATCGGGTAGATCGGGTATATTCCTATGTCCATCAGTGCTCCGCCGCAACGGTCCGGATTGAAGGAACTTGGCACTTGGGAATTGTCCTCTCTGGCGATGATTTTTTTGACAAGATCGTATTTCGAGGAATATTGGCAGAAGGATGCGAAGTAATGAAGCACTGTTCCCATCCTGGCCAGGCATTTCCTTGCGGCCACAAAGTTAGGGCATAGTGTCGAGATCATCGCTTCCATCATCAGTACGCCGTTCTCTGTTGCGGTTTTGACCATCTCGCCGACCTCACGCGCATTGGAAGCCATAGGCTTTTCGCACAGCACGTGCTTGTGATGCCTCAGGCACTGTATCGCAATGTCGTGATGTGTGCTGTTAGGCGTGCCGATGTAGATCGCGTCGATGTCTGGATCGGATGCCATCTCGTCTATGTCTGTATAGACTTTTGCGATGCCGTGAGCCTCGGCGAAGGCCTTGCCGCTTTCCTGTGAACGGGAACACACCGCCGCAGCCTCAAATCGTGGATCCATCACCGCACCCTTGAGAACCCAGTCGCTGATGCGCCCGGTCCCGATTATTCCGAACCTTGTCTTTTTCATTTTAATGCTCCTCTAAGCTCAAGATAATCAATCGCCTTGGCTTTCGCTGATGACTTCCCGGAAGCGTCTATTGTCAGGACATCGTAGCCAAGTTTGGGAATTAGTCCGGCGGTCTTGTCGCTGAGTTCCGGCTCGATGATAATCAGTCCGCTGACCGCTTTTTCAAGTTTGTAGGCTGTCTTGACCACGGCTTCCGAGGCGAATGTGTCGCAGATCAGATAGATCCTGTCAGAATCGGTGAATCTTTCCTTGCCGATCTTTTTCACGATAAACTCCACGTCCTTGCCTTTTTCGTGGAATGCCGTCGTGTAGCCGATCAGCCCCTCAGGAACCAACGCCTTCACAAAACCTTCAGGATAAGCGGTTTTCAGTGGCTCGTGGAAGAATATCACAACCGGCCTTGCCCCCAACGAGTCCGGAAAGAAACCTTTCTCATCGGCCGGCTTGAAGACCTTCCCGAATATCTTGTCGTTGCCGTGGTAGAAACTCAGCTCCTCCACGATTATCCTGCTGCCGTTCTCCGCCTTCACCCTTTCCCTCGGGCTGGCGTTCTTGAATATGTTCAGCCCTATCACGCCAAGCAGGGCGACCAGCAGGGCACTTATCAGTGACACGATGACTTTTTTCATTTCATAGATGTTTTACTCTATCGCAAAAATAACTATTTTTGTATGAATATGCCAAAGTTGAACCCCATATCCCGCTTGTCGGAAAGGAACCAGCTCCTTGTGCTCAGCCTCATCGTCGGAATCGTGGTCGGGCTGGCCGCCGTACTGCTCAAGACCTTGATCTCGGTGATCCAGGATGGCTTGCGTGACGCTTTCGGCGGGGTTCTGGACGGGGCTCTTTACTATCTTGTCCTCCCAGGAATCGGAATGCTTCTGGCGATGCTGTTCTGCAAGTTTGTGATCAAGGACAGGATCGGCCACGGCGTGACAAAAGCCCTTCAGGCTGTCTCCAGGCACGAGTCCAGGATCCGACCGCACAATATGTGGTCATCCATAGCGGCAAGTTCGGTCACTATCGGATTCGGAGGTTCTGTCGGAGCCGAGGCCCCGATTGTTTACACCGGAGCCGCCATCGGATCCAACTTCGCGCGCTATATGGGATTGTCCTATAGGAGTATGACCGTGCTGCTGGGCTGTGGAGCGGCCGCTGCCGTCGCGGGAATATTCAAAGCCCCTTTGGCCGGTGTCCTCTTCGTGCTGGAGATCCTGCTGTTCAACATCTCGATGACCTCAATGATGCCGCTGCTGCTGTCAACCGTCTCTGCCACAGTGGTTTCCTATACGATCCTTGGCTCATCTACCCCGTTCGAGTGCACCCTTACCCCGTTCGTGCTCAAGAATATTCCTTATTACATCATCCTTGGGCTTTTCTGCGGGGCTTGCTCCATCTATTTCATCCGCACGACATTGAAGCTGGAGGACAGGATCGGGAAGATGGAGAATGTTTATGTCAAATGGCTGTTGTGTGCCATCGGACTCGGTATCCTGATATTCCTTTTCCCCCCACTTTATGGTGAGGGCTATGAGTCTCTGGGAGTGCTGCTTAACGGGGAGGAACTTTCGCTTGACGGACAGACTCCGCTGGCGTTTCTGGCTCACAGCCCTTGGTCCGTGCCTTTATTCTTCCTGTTGATTTTGCTTCTGAAGGTGTTCTCAATGACCTTGACGAACGCCGGCGGGGGAGTGGGCGGAACTTTCGGTCCGACGCTTTTTATAGGTGCGATCGCCGGATTCGTGGTTGCCAGAACCTTGAATCTGTTATTCGACGGCACTTTGATGAGCGTCCCGGAACAGAATTTCGTGTTGGTCGGGATGGCCGGACTGATGGCCGGAGTTATGCAGGCTCCTATGACGGCGATCTTCCTTATCGCCGAGATCTCAGGAGGGTACGATCTCTTCCTTCCGCTTATCCTTACTTCGACCATATCTTTCGGAACGACCAGAATCGTAGAGAAATATTCCATCTACACCAAGCGTATAGCCCAGAGGGGAGAACTTCTGACCCACGACAGTGACCAGGCTGTGTTGACCCTACTGAAGGTGTCCGACGTGATCGAGACCGACTTCTCTACGGTGAAGATTGATGACACTCTCGGCAGACTCGTTGAGGTGATTTCCGAATCCTCTAGAAACATATTCCCGGTTCTTGACTCAAGGGACCGCTTCCAGGGATTCGTCTCTTTGGAGGACATCCGTAAGGATATGTTCCGGACCGATGAATATGAGACCCTGCACGTATTCAACTTTATGCGAAGCGCCGAGGAATATGTCTATGAGGATGAGAAAATGGATTCCGTGATGAAGAAATTCGAGGTCACTTCGGCCTGGAACCTTCCTGTCGTAAGGCAAGACAGGACTTATGTGGGCTTTGTCTCTAAGTCCAAGATCTTCTCGGCTTACAGGGATGAATTGAAAGTTGTCTCGCAGGATTGACATATATAAGGGGTGGGCAAACACCTTCGGACGTGAGATAAGATTTTTGCTGCTGCTAATTGCCTGCTTTGAAAGTTGAATTATTGATAACACTTTGAATATGAAGAATATCTATATTGAATATATCGCCAGCGCCATCGGTGTCAAGGATTGGCAGGTCGAGAACTGCGTGCACCTTTTCGAGGAGGGCAACACGATTCCGTTCATAAGCCGTTACCGTAAGGAGAAGACCGGGGGGCTGGACGATGTTGCCGTTGCTGAGATCAAGCATTGGAACGATGTGTTCACCGAGATGGAGAAGAGGAAGGAAGGCATCCTATCCACGATCTCCGAGCAGGGTAAACTTACTGACGCACTTCGCTCCAAAATAGAAAACTGTGTGGTCTCCAGCGAGTTGGAGGACCTGTACCTGCCGTACAGGCCGAAGAGGAGAACCCGTGCCACGATGGCGAAGGAAAAAGGTCTGGAGCCTTTGGCGGACAAGATGTGGAAGGTTGAGGTCGCCGATCCGGAGACCGAGGCCAGGAAATATGTCGGTGACAAGGTCGGTTCCGTTGAGGAAGCTCTCGCCGGTGCCCGCGACATCATCGCCGAGCGTCTTTCCGAGTCGCAGACTGTACGCGAGAACCTCAGGCACATATTCAGAACCCGCAGGATCGAGTCCAAGGCTACAAAAGCGGCTTCAAGCAATGCCGAGGCTTCGAAATACAGGACGTATTTCAATTTCTCGATGCCGTTGCAGAGGATTCCGTCGCACAATCTGCTGGCGATCCTGCGCGCCGAGAAGGAAGGTTTTCTGTCCATCGGTCTCGATGCGGATCCAGAGAAGTGCGGCAACAAGATCTACTACGATTTCTGTCAGGAACATCGTTATCCGGGTGCCAAGCTTGCGGAACAGATCCGTATGGCCGTCGATGACGCCTATAAGAGATTGCTTGAGCCGTCACTGACCAATGAAATCGTCAAGGAAGCCAAGGAAAAGGCTGACATCGAGTCTATTAATGTTTTCGGGGAGAACCTCACTCAGCTTCTGCTTTCCGCTCCGGTCGGCCAGAAGAGGACAATGGCGATAGACCCTGGTTTCCGCAACGGCTGCAAGATCGTCTGTCTGGACGAGCAGGGCAACCTCCTGCACCACGAGATCATATTCCCGCATCCGCCTCAGAGTGAGAAGATAAAGTCGATAATGGCTGTCGCCGCGATGATTGATGAATATGCCATCGAGGTCATCGCCATCGGTAACGGCACGGCCTCCCGTGAGACTGAGGATTTCATCAAGCGTGTCGGGATTCCGGAGAATGTTAAGGTCTTTACTGTCAGCGAGGATGGAGCGTCTATATATTCAGCCTCAGAGGTCGCGAGGCAGGAATTTCCTGATGAGGACGTGACGGTCCGTGGGGCTGTGTCGATCGGCCGCCGTCTGATGGATCCGCTGTCAGAATTGGTCAAGATTGATCCTAAGTCATTGGGAGTCGGGCAGTACCAGCACGATGTGGATCAGAATCTGCTCCGTGAGAAGTTGGACAACAC
>CAVBMN010000043.1:0-18899 GCA_963596515.1 bacterium | reverse complement strand
CGAAGAGGCTGTCGCCGAGAGGATCCGCGACCTTCAGGCTGATTTCCGCAGGGATTTAAGGAGCAAGACCAACAAGCCTTTCTCCAATGACATTGACGAGGAGACAAGGGACAGGGTGATGCGTCAGGCCAGACGCTGGAGTGACCGTTACCGCACGCTTAAGAAAGAAGGGCTGACCGAGGCTCAGATTCTTAAGACTTTCTCCCAGCCGACCAAGATGCGCGTCTTCGCCTATAATAAGAAAGGTTACGCCGACACAACGATGACTCCGGACGATTCGATCCGTTACTACAAGTCGATTCTCCGCACGGCCTTCGTGGCGATGGAGCCGGGCACCGGACACGTGAAGGCTTATGTCGGAGGTCCTAACTACCGCTATTTCAAGTACGACAATGTCCGTCAGGGCAAGCGGCAGGTCGGCTCGACGATCAAGCCGTTCCTCTACACACTGGCTATGCAGGAGGGATTGACACCGTGCGACAAGGTTGTGAACCTTCCGCAGACATTCGTGCTTCCTGACGGCAACACCTGGACTCCTCGAAGCACTGACAAGGAGCAGTGGATCGGCAAGACCGTAACCTTGAAATGGGGCCTTACGAACAGTTCGAACAACATTTCGGCCTATCTGATGAAGCAGTTCGGTCCTGAGGCGATGGCGGATATGATGCGCAGGATGGGCATCCAGAGCCACATCGACGAGGTTCCGGCTCTTTGTGTAGGGCCTGCCGATTTGTCGCTTTGGGAGATGGTGGCTGCCTACAACACCTTCCCGTCCAGAGGTGTTTACATTGAGCCGATGTTCGTGACCAGAATCGAGGACAATCAAGGCAATGTCATAAGTGAGTTCACCAACCGCAAGCGTGAGGCGATAGGGGAGAACACCGCCTACCTGATGGTCAACCTGATGGAAGGCGTGGTGCAGGGCGGAACCGCCAGCAGGCTCCGTTACCGTTACAAGCTGATGGGTGAGATCGCCGGAAAGACCGGAACCACCAACGACAATGCCGACGGATGGTTCATAGGCTATACTCCGACCCTTGTCGCGGGAATATGGACGGGTGCGGAAGACCGCCAAGTGCACTTCCAGTCAATTACTTACGGTCAGGGTGCGCATATGTCCCTACCTACTTGGGGAATATTTATGCGCAAGGTTATCGAGGACGGTACTCTCGGCATCTCGGAGAGCGACCGCTTCATCGCTCCTGCCGGCGTGAGCTTCGACCTGAACTGCACCGGAGGCGACAATGACGCCACGGACGTGCAGCAGAAGACGGAGGACTACTATTTTGAATAAAGGAATATATTAGGAATATTTAATATAGGAATATGGGCAAGTACCAGAGGATTGCAGTGATTTATGGAAGTGACTCTTCGGAATGGGAGGTCGCTTGCCGCAGCGGGGAGTTTGTCGCTTCCCGCATTGACGGTACGAAGTACGATGTCTATGAGATTTTCGCACGGTTCGGTAAATGGTCTCTTGTGGCGATGAAGAAGCGGGACGCTATGCGGATTCCTTTCGCCGAGGGATCCAGACCGGAGATTGACAAGACGGATTTCTCCGTAAAGGTTTACGGTGAGAAGATTAAGTTCGACTATGCTTACATCGTCCAGCACGGCACTCCTGGCGAGAACGGCTTGCTTCAGGGTTATCTTGAGATGTTGGGCGTTCCGTTCAGCAGTTGCAGCGCGTTCGTCTCTGCGATCGCCTTTGACAAGTTCGCCTGCAAGAGTTATCTGCGGGAGGTCGATTTCGTGAAGTGCGCCCCTGATGTCTATGTCCGCAACGGAATGGACATTGAGTCCGTTTGCCGGAAGGTGGTGGAAAAACTTAAGTTCCCGGTGTTCGTGAAGCCTACCGACGGAGGCTCAAGTTTCGGAATCACCAAGGTGCGCAAGGCAGAGGATCTGCCCGAGGCGATCCAGTTCGCCTTCTCCGAGGGACCGTCGGTCATCATCGAGCAAGGAATATCTGGCCGTGAGTTCACCTGTGCGGCCTACGCCGATGCGGAAGGAGTCAAATCCTTGCCTGTGATCCAGATAGTCACCGAGAACGATTACTTCGACTACGACGCCAAGTATAACGGACAAAGTCGGGAGATCTGCCCGGCACCTATCGATGAGAGCCTGAGCGGACATATTCAGGAAGTAAGTAAAAGAATATATTCGCATCTCGGTTGCGCCGGTGTCGTGAGGATGGACTACATCCTCGCCGAGGACGGCCTTTATTTCCTGGAAGTCAACACTATCCCTGGAATGACGAGCGCGTCTCTCGTGCCTAAGATGATCCGCACGGCCGGGATTGACATAACAGACTTTTTGACCGGGATCATAGAAAATTCATAATATTCAATTCTAACTTTTAAAATTTCAGGCTTATGCTATTGAAAGATTTCCTCAATGAAGGTGTCGCTCGTCTTGAGCCGCTTTATCCGACCAAGGAGGCCCGGAGCATTATGCTGATGCTTTGCGAAAGCCGCATCGGCACGAAAAGTTACACCCACATCGTTGAGCCGGAGTATGCGGTGAATGATAAGTCCCTTGAGGTCCTCAATTCAGATCTTGACAGGCTTGCTTCCGGTGAGCCGATTCAGTATGTCATCGGGTACGCTGACTTCTGTGGTCTCAGGTTCAAGGTCTCCCGTGATGTCCTCATTCCACGTCCCGAGACGGAATTGCTTTGCCGCGAGGCAGTGAAGATCGGCTCAAGGATCCAGAGGATGAGAAAGGCCTATGGAAAGTCGGCCAGACCTGTCCGTGTCCTTGACCTTTGCACAGGTTCAGGATGCATAGCCTGGACGGTTGCCTTGAATATTCCGGGAGCCGAGGTGACAGGTGTGGATATCTCTGAAAAGGCCATAGCGGTCGCTTCCTCACAGGATTTCTCCGCCAAACTCAAGGAGATAGGGGCTTTGGCGCCGAAGTTTACTGTCGGTGATGTCCTGTCTGTAAACCAGACATTCGCCGAAGGGGATTATGACCTGATTCTCAGCAATCCTCCTTACATTATGGAGTCTCAGAAAGCCCAGATGAGGAGCAACGTCCTTAACTATGAGCCTTCAACGGCTTTGTTTGTGGATGATGAGGATCCGCTTGTGTTCTACCGCTCCATAGCAGCCTTGTCCAAGCAGTATCTTTCCGCTGAGGGTAAGGGACTTACGGAGATAAATGAACTTTTCGGGCCGGAGACCGCGAAAGTTTTCGGGGATGCCGGTTTCCAGAAAAACGAGGTCGTGAAGGATTTTTACGACAAAAATCGCTTTGTTTTCTATTCAAAATAGGGTCTGCATATAGCTCAGAGCCTGTTTTTGACAATTAGCCGTGGAATTTTTGCTTCCACGGCTCTTTTTGTGTCCCTTTGTGCTGAAATGTTAACTTTAAACTCGTTTAAGATGAAGAATTTCAGTACAATGAAAAAGTGGCTGACACCGGTGGTGCTGGCGCTTGCGGTTGTGACCGCCCTGCTTTCCTCCTCCTGTGACCGTGTTGACCGGCCGGATCCTTCAAAACCGGAACCGGTCACGGTAAATGGTTCCGTCTCTGATCTTTCCGCTGAAAGTGTTGCCAGAATGCTTTCCGGCCTTCCTCTGACGATCACACAAGTACGGGAGGTGTTTGACGGAGTCGGAGCCTCGGCATCCAATGGGTATGATGAGGAATATCCTTTCTCGAATCTTATCTCCAAACCAGGTACCGGTGTGGGTGACGAACTGCTTCAGACAAGATCTGTGACTGAGTATCCGGAGCCGCTGCGAGATCTTTTGTCCTCTGTCTCCGATGAGATTCCAGCGACAAGGGCCGGATCGTTTCTGGACGCTCTCTCTGATTCCGGGTTGCAGATTTATTGGCCATATTCAGAGGATTGGGACGGGAAGTCTATGCCAGTGATCACATTCAATCCGGCGGGCGCGGCCACAGGTACTGCCGTCAGGCTTCAGGAAGACTCTAACGTGGGATTTTTAAGGGAGCAGCTTCCGAACGGTTCCTGGATTGTCAAGGAAGTGGTTGTTGATGAGGAATATGCCCGTAATCATCCTGTCTGGGTCGTCAACCGTAACGAGGATGCGACGTACTTGACACCACAGATGGTTGAGGCGCTTTATCCGGAGCGCTCCTCGTATGTCTCAACAAGAACCTCCTCCGACTTCAAGACGTTGGTCCTTAAGGAGTTCAAGGCACACAGAAACTACGATTCCTGGTTTGCGGGTGCTTCCGAGTTCTTTGTCAAGTGTGGTGCCTTGAACGGTTTCACGGCCAAGACAGAGGAAGAACTTAAGCTATACAGCCCTTCGGTGACGGATATGATGATCAATGTGAGGCGAAAATATGTGGGCACCACTTTGAGATTCAACACGATTGTCGTTTCGGAGTGGACTCCGCAGCTTGAGGAATGTGTGTTCCTGATGATTGAGGACGATGGCGGCAAGCAGACTTCCTGGAAGGCCAGCGGTCTGGTGAAGATCAAATCCAGATCCTATGGCTTTGAGGTCGACATTCCTTTCCGCCGCAACGATGACCTTGTCTGGCGCGGCAAGCTTTCCAGCAATTATTTCGAAAGGTACAACGGCAAACCAAACCGCTTCGGCGATGTCAGCGTCACTTTCAGTTTCCTGTAAACCTCTGAATTGATACTTGAGATATTTCCGCAAATTGGAATTTTATGCTTGAAAAATTTTGATTTGCGGAATATTTGTGTAATTTTGTATTAAGTGATGCTATATGAGAATCGTTTCGCATAGAACACTGAAGGAATTTTACGAGCAATCCGGGCACGAGGACGCAAGGGTGCCGCTTGAACGTTGGTATCATACAGTAGAGGAAGCAAGTTGGCATTCCTTTGCGGAAATGAGGTTGTCTTTCGGAACGGTTGACTATGTGGGGAACCAACATTATGTTTTTAACATCGGTGGCAACAAGTATAGGTTGATTGTCGTTGTTAAGTTTGTGATGGGTTATGTTTTCATCCGTTTCGTCGGCACACATCAAGATTATGACAGAATTGATGCTTCAACTATATAGGAGGGTATACTATGAGGAAAATCACTGAAGACCAGTACAGATTTGCGCAGAAAAGAGTAGAGGATCTGCTTCCTCTTGTAGATGACTGCACGCCATTGGATGATCCTAAGGCCGTTGAGCTGATGATGATGTCTGACATTGTCATCGATTATGAGAAGGAGCATTTTCCTATAGCCAAGCCAAGTGTTGCGGATCTTATCGCTGACGGATTGAAAGAGAATCATATTACCCAGAAGCAACTTGCGGAAGAGCTTGGAATCAGTACGACACGTGTGAATGATTTCGTGTCAGGGAGATCAGAACCAAACCTGAAAACAGCCGGACATATCTGCCGTTTTCTGAAGATACGCCCCGCCGCGATGCTTATGCTTTGATCAGTCGCTGTATGACATTATAATACAAGTATCCTGCAAGAACAATAAAAATGCGCTGTCGGAGATATTACCGGCAGCGCATTGATATAGGCATTCTGTTGTCAATAGAGTCGATCAGAATCTATAGAATCCTGCGGCAGGCTCGTTGACCTTTGAACTTTCTCCAACCTTCGCGAACTTGGCCGGCAGACATCTGCCGCTGTCCGTCAAGGCTTTGTTGCGCTCGACAGTCACACTTGCGCTGCTCTTGGCCGCCTTCTTGGTGAATGTGTAAGGAGCGAGGATGTACGGGGCGTAGATGTTGCCGTCTGAGCCGTGGATTACGTACTGATCCTTCACAACCTCAGGAGCGATGAATATCTTGGACCATCCTTGACCGCCCATCGACAGGCAGAAATCAAAGCCGTGGCACATGATGTCGTAACCCAGATTCGCATAGTACTTTGACTTCACTCCTTTCATGTTGAAGCTTCCTTCCGCATATTCGGCCTCGCCGACTTCCTCTCCGTCGGCCATATAGATGCCGTAGCTGCCATCGTCCCATTTGGTGTATGAGTTGAGGGCGATGTTGTAGTTGATGCCGTCGGAATATGGATAACCCTCATATATTACCGAACCATGATGGGCACCGGTCCATGCACAGAGTTTTCCGTCCTCGAAGAACATCATCATCGGATATGTGTCCGTGAATTTGGTGACGCCCCATCCATAGACATAATAGCTTTCGTCAACACGGAAAGGCTCGATCTTGATGTCGAATGAGATAGGCTTACGGTCATATTCGGTATATTCCGAAGTGGATGACGCGCTGGTCACTGTCCATTCGCCGAGGTAGCGCTCATATTCATCAGAACCCTTAGGAATGGTCGAGGTGGCCTGAACCTTATAGGCGTAGCTTTCACCGAACATATTCTTTCCTGAAACGATGAGGATGTATTCGACGTTAGGCACTCCCTGGGTGAAGCCAAGGGTAAGTCCCTGGTCTGAGTTCAGGGCCTGGAGGTACTCGCTTTCGATCTCGATACCGTTTTTCTCACACAGCTCAGTGTAGGAGTTGTTGTACTTCGGAAGGGCTTGATCCGCAAGGACTTTGGCGGTCAGGTAGTAGTAGGCGCTTGCGACACCCTTACCCTTAACAAGGAAGTCGATGCTGAAGTAGCCTTCATTCTCAGGAAGGGATGCGGTCACTTCAATGGATGGCTTCTCTGTGGATCCGTCCCATCCGCCGCCCCAGGCCAGAGGAATCTTGTCATAGTAGCCCTCAAGGTTCACGCAGCCCTTGAAGCAGTAATTGGTCGCCGAGTAGCTGCGGTTCGCGAAATAGGCATTGTACTCCTCTGCGTCTCTTTTATAGACCGGAACACTGACGGTTTTGCCGTCGATCTCCACATCGCATTCCGGAAGGGTTGTCAATGAGGCGCAGCCATCGAATGTGTTCTGCCATTTGTACACCTTCTTGAGTTTGTTGAGGAATCCGAGGCTCTCAGACTTCAGTGATTCACAACCTTGGAATGCGTTGTTCAGTTCCGTGATCTTATCGACAGGCAGATTCTCCCAGAAGCTTTCCGGGATGACTTTCAAGGACTTGCAGTTTCTGAAAGTACTTACAAATCTCGTGGATCTGGTGACAACCTTGGCTGTCTCGTTAAACATGTGCTCTGGAATCTCGACAAGAGACTCGCAGTTTGTGAACGTCTGGTTAAATAGATATTCGCAGGATTTACTGAAATTGAAATATTTAAATGTAGGCGCGTTCTTGAGGCTCTTGCAGCCGCTGAAAATCGCTCGTGTCGAAACGCCGGAATTCGTGAAATTCTTGAATAAATCCGGATCAATGTATTCCAGTGACTCGCAGTTCTCGAATGTGTTGTTGAAATTGGTTGTCTTGGGACTGATGCCGTACATGAATTTGGCAGGAACTTCCTTCAGACTCTTGCAGTTGTGGAACATGTTGTTGCAGGAGCTGACATTCTTGAGCTCGTTTCCTTTAGGAGCAGCGATGCGTACCAGGTTTGTCTGATACTCAAAATTTACACTGGTGAGAGAGAGGTCACCCCACTGTATGACTTCCACAAGATCGGCATCATGTTTTGTCACACTGACACGGCTGACGGCGGCGATTACCCCGCTGATTTGTACCGGGTACAGACGGGTCGCATCATTGTATTTGTGTTTTGGATAACTTGCCGACGTTACTGTCTCCTTGGTGCCATCGCCCCAATCCACATTGTATTCCGGAGTCGTTCTGTTGTATGTGACAGGAAGCACGACGCAACTGTCGGCCGCGTTAGGCTTCATCATCAGCACCATCACGTTGTCAGGATATGTGACAGGATTTTGGTAGACGATGATGGATTCGACAACGTTGCCGTCATTCTTCAAGGTCAGCCTTGTCTCCCTCGCGTAAGGCATCTCATTCTTGTCAACGCTCACGCTCACTGTCTTTGTGTACACCTCGTAAGCCCTTGTCTCAACCAGCCGTGCCCAGGTCTGATCACCTTCGAGCTCCGCTGTGAACTCAAGGTTCGTGGTGACATCCACATTGAAAACTCCGCCGGATGCCGGGCTTTCGACGGATGTAGTGCTGACGTGCATACTTCCGGCGACAAAAGTCAAAGTCCTCATCAGGGTCTTGTTGGCTCCGTCGCTCAGGAGCAGGATGACCTTGCCAGCTTCCGGAGAGTCAGGTGCGGTCACGGCGATGACTCCGCTCTTTTCGTCCGTGGCCTTTACCTCGGCCTCCCAATTGCCCTTTGGAAGCACTTCGAGGATCGTGTTCTTGTCGCCGCCGGTAATTGTGTAGGCATATTCCTTTGTCTGTCCTGAGTAGATCAGAGATGAAGGAACTTCTACGGCGATTCCGAACTCCTTATATATTTCAAAGGTAAGCACAGTACCGTCCGCAAGGGTCAGGTAAGCGGTCTTGCCGTCCTCGCTGAGTCTGGCTTCTTTGAAGAAAGCGTCGCCGTCATCTCCGGTGGCTTTGCCGCATTCCACGTATGTGACACCGTGGTCGTAGGAGACATACCATCTTCCGTTCTCGATTTTCATAGAAGGTGTCACTCCGCGCTCTCCGGTGACAGGGATTGTGTGACCGTCTGAATCCAAAAGCCACTCTCCGTTCACTGTCCAGTACCATTTTCCGTCAGGAGCCTGCTTCACAGAAATGTCAGGGGATTCGCCATCCGAAAGGGTGAGGGTTGACATCTCTCCGTAAGCATCGACAAACGTGATGACGTGGGTACCGTCTTCCTTGTCCTCAATGCCGCTGATGAACTTTTTGCCATCGATCAACTGCTGTAGATCGGATAGTTGGGTGTTGAGTGATGAGACCAGAGCCTCGACTTTTGTAAGCCTTTGCTCCACATCGTCCAGACGAGAGTTCAACTCCTCGTCATTGTAGCACGCTGTCGCCAGCAGTACTGTCAGGGCGTAAGTTAAGAATCGTTTCATAATACATTAATTGGTTTGATGACCCTAAAATTACGAAAAAATCCAATAACTTATAATATGTAAGGACGATTTTCTCTTTAAGAATATGCCGTGCATTGCCGTGGTTGGCATATTGCGACCCGTAATAGAAGTATATTCTTATAATGATATGTGAAATAGATGTTATAATATGTTAATTGTTTGGTGAAAATACTTATGAATCGAAAATAAATCGTGCTCTGGCGATTGCGTGGTAAGGAATAATTCAAAAAACGTTACAAGATCTTCATTGCGATCGCCGCACAGGCCTCAGCGTCAGCCAAAGCGTGATGATGGTTCGTCAGATCGTACCCGCAGGCTGCGGAGACAGTCTGGAGCTGGTGATTTGGCAGGCTGCAACCGAAGTGCTTCCTTGAGGCCGCCAATGTGTCAAAAAACTCATAGTCCGGATAGTCCATCTGATAGACCTTGAAGACGCTTTTGAGACAACCCTCATCGAATTGGCTGTTGTGCGCCACAAGTGGCAACCCCTCGATCAATGGTTCGATCTTTTCCCAGACATAGGGGAACACCGGCGCTCCATCCGTGTCATCCGACCCGAGACCGTGAACCTGCTGGCAGAACCATTTGTAATATTCAGGCTCAGGATGGATCAGACTGTAGAATTTGTCCACGATCTCACCTCCCCGCACGACAACGACACCTACGGAACAGACACTGCTCTGGCATTCGTTGGCCGTCTCAAAATCAATAGCCGCAAAATCAGTCATTGTTGTTATAGATTAGGTTCATTGAATATATGATTTTACGAATATGCTCCCGAAAGTCTGCCGGTGCAAGCACCTCCACATCAGCTCCGTGCGAAAGTATTTCCTGAACGAAGTCGAAGGTCGGAGCGATGTGGTAACTGAAAACCGAGCTCCCATCCTTCTGCACCACCTCCTTCTGCGACCCGTGCAACGGCAGCGTCCGGAAGTACTTGATCTGGTTCGGCACGACACGGATCTCAATGTCTTCCGGATCCTCTCCGATGATGACACCGAAGAAATTCCGGAAATATTCCTCCGCGTCGAAGTCCTTCGGAAGTTCAAAACGCTCCTCCAGCTCCTCCATATCCACGAACCTGTCCAATGAATATATCCGCAGTCCCAAGTCGCTGTCGCCGAGCAGGTACCACCTCTGCTTGAAGTACTTGACGCAGTACGGTCTGACATTGAAACAGTGCGGTTCCGGATGCCGGAAACTCTGGTAGCAGAGGCTTATCACCTTGGAGTCACGCATCGCGCTGATGATGTCCGTCAGGAATCTTTCGGAAGAAGGGATCCTCTCCATAAGTATGCGATCCTTCATATCGGCGTTCTCTTTCAGCACATTGTTCAGACACAGCGTGTGGAGCATCCAGTTGGCGGTCTCGTCACGTCCGACATCCGAGTGCCCGATGTAGAACCCGAGGCTCCTGTCGTTGAGAATCTCTATCCCGAATATGTCCGCGATGGCTTCCTTGTGGTTGAAGAAAGTCCTTTCAGACAACGGTTCCCCGGTCTCGTTCAGCGGACTGCGCCTCCACGCCTCGCTGATCTCCCTGAAGGAAACGTACCTCTTTCGGTTGATCAGATCCACCAGCCAGATGTATCTCTTGAAAAAATTCTTTGCCATTGTTTATGAATATTTTGACGCAAATATAGCCCTTTTTGCTGTAAAAATGTGGCAGTGGGGACATTGCTCTCCACGGATGGATTCTGCAAGGCTTGCAGACGTTGCGATGATGTGACGTGGTGCCGCTATCTTTGTGTCAGAAACAAGGTCGGACACAATTCACCTAATAAAATATATTCAGTTATGGAAGAGAACAATACAATGAAGATCTACAACCTCATCATTCTGGATGAGAGTGGTTCGATGAGCGCGATCTACAATCAGGCGCTCAGCGGGATCAACGAGACGATCAATGGCATCAGGCAGAATCAGGAGAAGTACTCGGAGCAGAGGCACTTCGTGTCCATCGTGACGTTCGAGGGAGACGGAATGAACGGTGTCAAGACCCGCAGGAACTGTGTGCCGGTGGGGGAAGTGGCTGATCTGACGAAGAAAGATTACCAACCAGGTGGTTGCACTCCGCTCTATGATGCGATGGGCAAGGCTATCGTGGAACTTGATCGTAAGGTAGAGGCTGGCGACGGCGTGCTTGTGACCATCATCACGGACGGAATGGAAAATTCCTCCCAGGAATATTCCGGAAGAGCCGTCAAGGATCTTGTCGCGATGCAGAGGAAGAAAGGATGGACATTCGCTTACATCGGAGCCAACCAGGATGCCGTCGAGGTGGCGAGGGATCTGAATATCCGGAATGCGATGAACTATGACGCCACACCGGAGGGTGTGGTCTGTATGTCGATGGTGCTCAATGAGTCCCAGGCTAAGTTCGCAAGAAGAATGCATCTCGGTAAATCCATTCTTGCTGATGCCGCCGATTTCTTTTCCGGATCGTCTGATGAGAATGACGGAGATGAAGTTTAGGGAATCATTCCCAGAGTACATAGTCACGGTCAAGGGCGATCCTCTTGGCCGTTCCTTTTTTACCATCGATGTAGTAGAACCTTGCCACGTGATCATCCACCACATCCCTGAACGCCTTCTTCACCTTGGAGACCTTCTCGTTGATGGAGTTGTTCAGTGGGTCACACAGATCTGCCACGCTCTTCCGGATGCTGCCAAGATCTTCCCGGCCGGTGATTGATGAATATATTTCCTCAAGCTCCTGCTGATAGTCAGAGAGTTCCTTGTAGCGTATCCCCTTCGGATGCTTGAGGTAAAGCAGAAAAACAGCCTTGGTCAGCGTGTCCATCTTCACCTCCTTGCGGTCGAAATCCTCCAGTACGATCGCTTTCTTTTCGGTGATGTGCAGACGGCTGAGCTTCACCCTGCAGATCAGTAGGACTTCTTCCAGATCATCAATCGTTATCTTATATTTTCTTTGCAATGCCTCTATCTCCGCAAGAATCGCCTTGGTCTGCTCGTCCGGCTCAAGGTCCTGAACAGCGGGCTCCTCAAACTGACTTTCCGGTTTTAGGTCATCGTTATATAAAATGTGGCACATTTTCCGGAAAAGTCCGGTTGTGCTTTTCTCCCTTTTGAATTGTTGATGGACAGCTTCCCTATGGGGTTCCGGTTCCGCATCATATATCCCGGCTTCTCCGATATCCATACATTCTGAGTGGCAGGCCATCACTGGCGGATACTCTTCAGCCAGATATGTGTAGGATCGCTCATCGATTGTCTCTTTGTCCGCTCCGGGGAAAAGATATGCAAAAGCCTTTCCGGACAGTTCCGAAAGGAAATTCTTGATGTTTTGTGTTCGTTTGTCAGTCATTAGGTCATTCAATTATGTTGAGGACAAAGATAACAACATCGCTCCTGAATTGCAATTCAAGTTGCTGTTACAATTCATATTGCCCGGCGGCGAGTCGCAGCCTTGCCGCGATGGAGCGCACAAGTGACTTCGGCTGGAGAACCTTAACCCCGTCGGCGAACTCCAGCAGCGATTTCTCCAGCTCGAAATTCACGCAGACATTCAACTGGAATATCACCGAGCCGTCCTCGTCCCGCTCCACGACCATCTGGCTGGAATGCAGTGGTTTGGTCTCGATGTACGGGGCAAATTTCGGTGTGGCCTTGAACCGGACGACCGTTTCCCGGTCACCCTTTCCCGGAATCTTCGTCACACCGATCATATTCCTGAAATATTCATCGGGAACGAACTTGTCGTCAGCGATGAATCTTGCTTCCTGGGGAGCGGCATCTATGGCCTCAATCCTGTCAAGCGCAAGGTTGGCCACACAGTTGTCCCGCTCGCCACGGCCAAAGACGAACCAACGGTTGCGATATTCCTTCAAAATGTATGGACTGAATATGAAAGTCTTGGCTTTCAGGGATTTGAAGGAATGGTAAGTCATTGTGACAGGTCTGTGCGCGACGATCGCCTCATAAAGCGGAGTGATGTAACTCAGACCTTTCAGCCGCTCGTTGGATTCCAGGAATATGGCCGGTTTGCGTTCCTCTCTGACAGCGTTGACATAGTCCTCAAGCCGTCCTACAATGTCATCCACGCCTGAGAATCCGCCGAATCCGGACAACTGCTTCAGGACGGCCACCGCCTCCCTCATCTGTCCCAGATCTGCATCAGTCAGCGGCACGTTCGAGATTGAATATTCCGGATCCTCATAGGTGTAGTATTTCCTGTCCCGGACCACGATCGGGGCGTTGTAGCCGAGTTCGTCCGAGCGCATCCTCTGGATGTCGAGCTGGATGGTGCGGACGGAAAGATATTCATCCTTCCCGGAATATTCATAAAGCGCGTCGGAACAGGCTTCGACGAGATCTTCGAGGGTCCATCGTCTCGCGCGGTTCCTCAGGCATTTGTCGATGGTCTTGTAGCGCAGCAGGGCGTTCTTGTTCGCGGGCATATTGATAACTGTTTTATAGTCAAGCTGTATGGGTTTACATTGAGATGGATGCCTCCATTCCCTTTCATTGATAGGACATCATATTCATAACCGTTCTTGCAAATTTCGTAAAAATAAAATCACTACGCAAAAACATTGCGCGGTTAGCCTTTTACTTTGCGTCAGTTATCAGAAGATGACCAGAGTCCGCCGGGTCTATGGCATATTTATGATGACGTTATTTTGGAAAAACACTTTAATATTCAATGACTATGAACGAGTTTTTGATCAATGACACTCCGGTCAAGATTTGGACAAAGGCGATTGAGCCGACAGCATACAGGCAGATCTACAACCTTGCGGCGCTGCCGTTCGTGTTCCACCATCTGGCGTTTATGCCGGATGTGCACGCCGGAGTCGGAATGCCGATCGGGGGAGTGCTTGCCACGAAGGGAGTGGTGGTTCCGAACGCCGTCGGGGTTGACATCGGCTGCGGAATGTGCGCCGTGAAGACCAATGTGCGTGTCGAGGACATCACCGCCGAGGTTTTGAGGAAAGGCCTTATGCGTGGCATCAGGAAGCGGATTCCGCTGGGGATGGACAGGCAGAAGACCGCGCAGGACGAGTCCCTGATGCCGCAAGGCTTCGACATTGATTCGATGACCGTCGTCAGAAACCAGTACAAGTCGGCTTTGAAGCAGATCGGCACCCTCGGAGGCGGCAACCACTTCATCGAACTCCAGAAGGATGAATATGGCTGGCTTTGGATAATGATCCATTCCGGTTCGCGCAATCTGGGGAAACTGGTCTGCGACCATTACAGCGGCCTTGCCGAGAGGCTGAACGCGATGTGGTTCTCCAGAACCGATCCGGACAACGGTCTGGCGTTCCTTCCGGTGAAGTCCGACGAGTGCGGGCGGTACTGGAACGAGATGCAGTACTGCATACAGTTCGCCCTTGCCAACAGGAAACTTATGATGGATCGCATCTGCGAGGTGATCAAGGATGTGATTCCGGAGGCTGAATTTGAACCTATGATAAACATCGCGCACAACTACGCGGCCTGGGAGAACCATTTCGGGGAGGATGTCATCGTTCACCGCAAGGGAGCGACAAGGGCCGGAGCCGGTGAGATCGGCATCGTCCCGGGTTCTCAGGGCACAAAATCCTACATCACGGAAGGTCTCGGGAATCCGGATTCGTTTCTCTCCTGCAGCCACGGCGCAGGCAGGGCGATGTCCCGCACAGAGGCCGTGCGAACCTTGAGCCTTGAGGAGGAGATCGCGAAGCTTGACGCCAAGGGCATCGTGCACGCCATCCGTGGTCCGAAAGATCTTGAGGAGGCCGCATCCGCCTACAAGAATATCGATGAGGTGATGGCAAACCAAAGCGACTTGACCAAGATCGTTACTACCCTTGAGCCGATCGCTGTCATCAAGGGAGTGTAGCGGGAAATGTTCTTTGAGACGGAAAAATCTTCAAACAAACAAATCAAAACAGCTTCTGAAACGATGTAGGCTGAAAAGATTTGCCCAATCTTAAAAGAAGGCCTATTTTTGCCGTCGCTTCCATTGGAGCGGCGGCTTGCGGCTTTAATGAAAAAGGCTGGAATATTCAGAGGTGGTTTTTGGCTTGTTTTAACTGTCTTCTGAAGGGCGTGCGAATCAACTTCCCGAGGCAGCCATTGGCGGTGAACATTTTGTAATATATTCAAAGATATGAGATTATCAATCTGGAAAAAATCACTCGGGGCGGTGATGGCTTTCGCCCTCGGCCTTTTGGTCGTTTCTTGCTCCGAAAAGGAGAAACCGGTTGAGCCTCAGGATCCAAAGCCTGAGAAGACCAATCCTGTGACAGTCGCTGATGTCCTGAAAGCTGACCCTGGCACGACATTCACTGACGTGGAGTGCCTCAATGTGGTCGCTGTCAACGAGCAGGGCATCATCCTGCAGGAGGACGGAACTGACGATCCGGCCGGCAACAGTGTCTATGCCTACATCGGTCAGGCGCACGAGTTTGTTGTCGGGGATATGGTTACGATCTCCGGTAACACGATGAAGCGTAACGGGTTGATCCAGTTCGCTCAGGGGAGCACCATCACCAAGACCTGGCACGGGGAATTCACGCAGCCTAAGCCGGTTGAGTTCTCCGCTGCCGACATTGACGCCTATATGAAGTCGCCGTCAGTCAAATATGTGACCTACACCGGCACTGTCATCGTGGCCGGCAACTATGTCAATGTTGAGGTTGACGGAACCGACAACATCGGTAGCCTTGACTATATGACCGCTGAGTTCAAGGAGAAGTACAACAAGCACTCTCTTACTATAACCGGTTGGCTGTTCGGCTCTTACAAGACGTTTATGTACACGGTCCCCGTAGAGGTTGTGGACAACGGCATCCCTGAGGACAAGATTCCTGAAGGATCCATCTATTACAATGATTTCGACTACGAGGTGGCAGTCCAGGATTCCGAGAAATATGGCACCACCAAGGGCTGGCCTTGGCTTGACCAGTTCGATGGATGGAAGAACCAGAAAGGTTCGGGTGTATCGAATGTATCTTATGAGCACAAAGAGATGTCAGTGCGTACGAATCAGGCATCAAAAGGCTCGCTCTCCCTTTACAATGGCTCCGGCAACAACAACATTTTCTTCGGAGGATTAGAGACTTCACCGAATTACTTTGTCATCGGGAATATCTCCGTTCCGTCCCAAAACCTTAAGCTCTCTTTCGGTGCCCAGCGCTATGCCCAGGGTGGTGCCAACGCTTTCCTCAAGTCGAACTTCGAGGTCAGGCTCTCCGCTGACGGCCAGACTTGGTCTCCTGCCATTGAATATGATTTCGGAGGGATCGAGGACACCGAGGACGGCAAATGGAGACTTGCCACGGCTGATTTCACACTTCCGGCCGGAACAAACACCCTTTACATCAAGTTCTCTGCCAAGTCATTCAGTGTGAACAGGCTTGACGATGTCCTGCTTGTTCCGGGACAGGGTGGACAGCAGGTTGAGTTCAGCGGAGATGCCGAGACTCCGCTTTCCACCATTGCCGAGGTTCTTGCCGGGCCTGTTGACAAAGTCTATAAGGCGGAAGGTCTTGCCATAGCCACCCACTCCAATGGTATCCTTCTCCAAGACAACACGGGCACTATCCTGATTTATAAGAAGAAACACGGAATCGATGTTGGCTCAAAGGTGGTGGTTGAAGGAAACACCACTGAATATGGCGGATTCAAGCAGTTTGACGCGACCTCTACTGTCACAGTCACCGGAAACGGCACGGTTACCCACCCGGCAGCAGAGGAGTTCAATGCCTCCAAGTTTGAGTCTTATGTCAACTCTCCAACAATCAAGTACATAACCTACAAGGGAACTCTCAAGATTGAACGTGACGCAAACTATCAGTATCACTATAACGTGGTCATTGACGGTACTACCTCCATCGAGGGTTCTGTCTCTTATCCTGATGCGAGCCTTGGCCTTCAGGCTTATGAGGGTTCGAAGATCATTGTGAAAGGCTATGCCATCGGCGTTACCGGAAGCGCAGGCGTGAAGTATGTCAACACGATGGCCACTTCGGTAGAGCCGGAGGAAAAGGACACTGTACCTGAAGAGAAAGACGCTCTTACGGTTGAGGAACTGAACAAGAAGCTGGACTCTTTCGGAGGCAGCACGCTTGCCGAATTTGTCGCTGTGAAGGGTTATGTGGCCGCCAACAATGAGAACGGTAATCTCAGCAAGGTGATTTCCCTTGTGGACAACACCGGATCCGCTCATTCCGGAATCGTTATCGATGATGGTACGGATTACAAGGAGGCCACCCTGCCGGTCGGCACCAAGATCATCGTCAGTCTTCAGAGAGCCAAACTCAGCACTACCGGCACTTTCCGCAAGATTACTCTCGCCAAAGTGTACCCGACCTCGGAGAAGGTCGAGATAAAGGTTCCTGAGATCACTGACGACCAACTGGATGACTATATGGGACAGTACGTCAAGGTCAAGGACTTGACCGCTCCTGACAATGCGACAACTTGGTACGACAGCGCGAAGAAAGGCAACACTGACTTTGCTGGAGCCAAGGGCACTACCGTGACCGCTTATGTGACCGCCAAGGCCAACTTCGGAACTGAGAAGATCGCCCACAGGACCGCTGACCTGAAAGGTGTCGTCGAGCAGTACAAGGACAAGAAGGAAGTCATTCCGACGAGCCTCGCCGATGTCGCCGGCTTTAAGGAATAGGTCGGATGACCTTTAACATAAAAATCACCGGGTTTGGCATTCCGCTGTCCCCGGTGATTTTTTTTTGTATCAACACTATATTTCGATCATCGGGCTGGTGAGAGCCTTTTTGAGTTGTTCGTCGTAGCGGAGACGGATTTTGATGCCGGCCTCCTGGAAGTGGTAACGGACCGCGATCTCCTCCTCGATGAACGGCACGATCTCGTCCTTCTTGAGTTTCAGGAAAGTCTCTTTGTCCATCTCCAGGGCTTTCTGGAGAGCGTCGAGTTCTGCCGACATATTCTTTGACAGGCCGTCCTTTTCAAGTTCCTTCTTCATCCGGTCGAAGTAGGTCTTCGCGCTGGAGCGGTAGTCGAAATCCTTTGTCTTGGCGAAGGCCACAAAGCCATCCCAGTCCTTGTCGGAAAGGTGGAAGTCCTCTTCCGCATCGGCGTGCGTACGGACATAGTCAAGGGCATATTCCTGGATGATTCCTGAATAGACGAGTGAATATGTGAGGCGGCTGTAGTCGTGTCCCTCAATGGTGACATCCGGGGTGATGCCGCCGCCGTCGCGCACCGTCCTGCCGTGGGCGGTTTTGAACTCGTGGGTCAGTGAGTCAGGAATATACCCGACGCTGCCGTCCTCATTGCGGTGCGAATAGTCGATCGCCTGGACGCAGCGGCCGGACGGCGTGTAATATTTTGCCGTGGTGACTTTTAGCTGGCCGTTGTAAGGAAGCGGACGAATGCTCTGGACAAGTCCTTTGCCGAAGGTCCTCGTGCCCATAACCGTGGCCCTGTCGAGGTCCTGAAGGGCTCCGGTCACGATTTCGGACGAAGACGCTGACCCTGAATCCACCATCACGATGATCGGGATTTCCGTATCGAGCGGTTCGGATGTTGTCTTGTACTTCATCTCCGTGCCGGCCGCCTGTCCTTTCGATGACACTACCATCGAGCCTTTCGGCACGAAAAGCGACACGATGTTGACAGCCTCGCTCATCAGACCGCCCCCGTTGCCACGCAGGTCGAGAACCAACTTCTTCATCCCCTGCTTCTTAAGTTTAAGGAAAGCATTACGCAACTCCCCGGAGACGTTCTCCGTGAATCCACTCTGGTAGATGTACCCAGTCGTGTCGTTGAGCATCCCGGCATATTCAATGTCAGGAAGATGGATCCTCTCGCGGGTCACCACGATGTCCACAATTTCCTTTGAGCGCACCTTCAGCACCTTGAATTTCACGGTAGTGCCCGGCTTGCCCTTCATCCTGTCTGAGCATTCCTGGCTGGTGAGTCCGTGGGTGCTGACTCCGTCGATCTCCATAATCTCATCGCCGCAGCGTAACCCGTACTTCTCGGCCGGCGACCCCTTGTAAGGCTCGTTGATGATGACGTTCCCGTCCTTCTCCGGCT